>JAPUIP010000547.1 GCA_027296925.1 Candidatus Poribacteria bacterium
GAGTTCATACATGAAAAGTCTCCAGAGTTACATCGGATATCATTCAAATCAAAGCAAGTGTCATCAGGTGAAAACGAAACGTCCCTCTAGCAAGTTTCATTCCCACACTTAACTCTGAAGAGCCAAAAGAAACAACTCAAATGATTAATATGACCGGGGCAGATCCAACACATGGGTGGCCAGATAGCCCAGCACCAGGTTGTTGTTGACCGGCGCCACCTGATAGAGCCGCGTTTCCCGAAATTTGCGCTCCACATCGTATTCGTCGACAAAGCCGTAGCCGCCGTGCGTGTCGAGGCAGATATTGGCAGCCTGCCAACTCGCCTCGGAGGAGAGCAGCTTGGCCATGTTCGCTTCGGCACCGCACCGTGCGTCAGCATCAAAGAGCGAGGCAGCTTTGTAGCGGACGAGATCCGCCGCGACCACCGCTGCATAGGCGCGGGCGATGGGGAACTGCACGCCCTGGTTGCGGCCAATCGGTGCACCGAAGACCTCGCGCTCGCGTGCATAGGCAGACGCTCGGTCAATAAACCAGTAGCCGTCGCCGATGGCCTCGGCCGCCAGCAGGATGCGCTCAGCGTTCCAGCCATCGATGACGTAGCGGAAGCCATGCCCTTCCTCGCCGATCAGACTATCGAGCGGCAGCCGTAAATCCCGGTACCAGACCTGGTTGGTCGCGTAGTTGAACATGGTGCGGACGGGCTGCACCTCTAAGGCGCCTTTTTGCTGTCGGGCATCGCGCAAATCAATCAGAAACAGGCTGAGCCCGCCGGTCCGCTTTTCGACCGCTTCGCGGGGCGTGGTGTGCGCCAGCAACAACAGTAGATCTGACTGCTCGATGCGGCTGGTCCAGTTCTTGTGACCGTTGACGATGTACGCATCACCCTCACGCCGGGCGAAGGTACGGATGCGCGTTGTATCCGAACCGGCTTCCGCCTCGGTGACAGAGAACGCTTGTAGCCGCAGTTCGCCGCTGGCGATGGCCGGTAGCCAGCGGTCTTTCTGCGTATCGCTGCTGTGGCGGAGTAGCGCGCCCATCAGATACATCTGCGCATGAAACGCCGCCGAGTTGCCGCCGGAGCGATTGATCTCTTCCAGGACGATGCTCGCCTCCATCACACCCAAGCCCAGCCCCCCATATTCGCTGGGGATCAGGAGGGACAGAAAGCCTGCCTCCGTCAGCGCCTGGACAAAGGCTTGCGGATAGACACGGTCGCGGTCGGTTTCGCGCCAGTAGGTATCCGGGAATTGGGCGCAGAAATCGCGGATGCGGGTCCGGAGTTCCTCTTGTTCGGGAGAGAGCCGAAAATCCATCGTGTGTATACTGTCCATCGGTATAAACGGCGGTTCTTAATCATCCGCCAATAACGCGAATAGACGGGGTCGCCCAGACGAGATCGCCTAGACGGGGTCGCCCAGACACAAATTTTTCAGTCCAGACCCGCGGCATGACGGCCGGCAGCCGGATCGCCGGCGGCATAGAGCATACCGCTGTCCTGATCGATAGAGAGCATCACCGGTGTCGCAATTGGGGATGCCTTCGCTTCAAGCTGATGTCCACGCTGGGAAAGCTCCTGCTGAACGCTCGGGGCCACACGGTCGCTGATGGTCAACGATCCGGCCCGGATAAACGCCTCCTCGCGGTTGGGATTGGGATCAAAAGAGCCCTGATGATGGGCGGTGGCAAACCGCGGTGCGGTGACCGCTGCTTCCGGCTGCAGGCCAAACTCAACAAAATCGAGGAGCAAATTCAGGGTTGCCTGGTCTTGTAGATCGCCACCGGCAACGCTGATCGCCAGAATCGGGCTGCCATCCTTGAGAACCAGCGTGGGGGTCAACGTAATGCGCGGGCGCTTTCCGGGCGCGATGCAGTTCGGATGCCCCGGCGTTGTATTCAGACTCCGCAAGCGGTTACCGTAGGTGACGCCTGCGCGGCCACCATCGAGACTTTCACGAGCGACGTTGGCACTTGGCGTGGCGGCCACCACGTTACCCCAGCGGTCGGCAACCACGCAAGTCGTCGTCCCGCCAACGCCCGGCCGAAATACCCCTCCTTCGGCGAGCGGCTTCATGTTATACGGATCGCCGGGACGGGCTTCCAGCGAAGCCTTTTGCATATCGATCAGCGGCCGGCGAATCTCGGTGTAGGCGTCGGAAAGCAGAGTCGGCAACGGAACATCCACAAAGACCGGATCGCCGTAGTACACATCCCGATCGGCCATCGCCAGCTTGATGGCCTCAGCGACCACATGCACATAATCTGCTGAGAAGTGCCCCATCGCTTTGAGATTGAAACCTTCCAGCAAGCGCAATGCCTGACAGAGATAAGGTCCCTGGGTCCACGGACCGCACTTGCACACGGTGTAACCGCGGTAATTTACCGTCACCGGGTCTTCGACCAGCGTGACGTGGGCTGCGAGGTCTGCCTTACGCAGGAATCCGCCCCGCTCGATGTAAAACGCTTCTAAGTCCTCCGCAATGTCATCGCGAGACGGATTTCGCCCGTAAAAGCGGTTGCTTGCGGCTTGCAGTTTTTCCTCGCGGCTGCCGGCGGTGATCTGTTCCTCTTCGACCATCTTGCGTAGCGTGACGGCGAGTTTGGGGTGCCAAACCTCCTCCCCCGCGTCCAGAAGCGCGAGTGTCGGCGCCACGATTTCCTCAAACGTCTTGGTGCCATACCGCTGGAGCGTGGTGATGCATAGGTCTACAACCGAGGGAACCGGGGCCATTTTCATGTCGCCCTCGCCGGGAATGCCATTTTTCATATACCAATCAATGGCTGTCTGGGAAAGCGGCGCGCGCCCCTGGCCAGAAAGCGATTTCACTACCCGATTTTCCGCATCAAAAATCAGGAGTGGCACTTCGCCCCCAATCGAGCACGCTCCGTGGTCTGTGACGTTCAGCGCGAGAATAGTGCCCGCCGCGGCGTCTGCCGCATTTCCGCCCTGAGCAAGAATCTCAACTCCGGCGGCGACTGCGTTGGCGCCACCCGCAGCCACGACTCCTGTTTTGCTGACAGCCTTCCAACCTATGTTTTGCGCATCTGTGTTTTGCATAGACTTTCTCCTTTGCTTCATGGATTGATGCGAGCAGTCGTGAATACGACACGTTCATCATCACATACCGCCACGGCTGCCCACCGATAAGGAATCACCACTGCTTGGCTTGACAAGTTCGCAAGCGCTTACATGGGCTACTCGACATATTCCAAAACAATATCGTTCTCCTTTTCAGTGACCACAACTCGGCCACCGTGTTGCAGCTTGCCGAAAAGGATCTCTTCCGCCAGAGGTGCCTTGACTTTCTGCTGGATTAGGCGCGCCATGGACCGTGCGCCGTACAACAGAGAAAAGCCTTGCTGAGCAAGCCATGTTCGCGCAGATGCCGTGAGTTCGATTGTCACGTTCTGCGCCTCGAGTTGTGCCCGAAGCTCATCCGTAAACTTGTCGACAACACGTTCCACATCCGCTAAAGTCAGTTGATTAAACTCAATCCACTCATCGAGTCGATTTCGAAACTCCGGGCTAAAGGTGCGTTCGATTGCACGTTTCACTTTGCTGACGGCAGGATTGAAATCGCTACCTCCTTTGGCCTGCGACACGGCGGATGCCGCATGAAATCCGATATCGCCATCGGTCCGCTCGCTAGCGCCGGCGTTCGTGGTCATGATCAGAACGACGTTGCGGAAGTCCGCCGCCTTCCCATTATTATCCGTCAGTGTGGCGTGATCCATCACTTGCAGCAGGATATTGAAAACGTCGGGATGCGCCTTCTCGATTTCGTCCAGCACGAGGACCGCGTAAGGCGTCTTGTGGATCGCGTCCGTTAACAGCCCTCCCTGATCAAATCCGACATAGCCGGGGGGTGCGCCGATGAGCCGTGAAGCTGTGTGCTTTTCCATGTACTCGCTCATGTCGAAGCGCAGGAAATTCACCCCAAGTACCCGCGCCAGTTGCTTGGTGAGTTCCGTTTTCCCCACGCCCGTCGGACCGGAAAACAGAAATGACCCGATCGGCCGGGTGGGATTGCCCAGCCCCGCCCGCGAGAGTTGAATCGCTTTGACAAGCTGTTCGATGGCTTGGTCTTGCCCGTAAATCACCGCTTTCAACTCCGGTTCCAGGCGTTGTAGACGTTCTTTGTCCGAGCGCGAAACGGTTTTCTCCGGAATCTTTGCGATGCGAGAGACGACAAGCTCTATGTCGTAAGCGATAATCTCCCGTGAGGGGCGGTCTGCCTCAGGCATCAGTTTCACAGCCGCACCCGCTTCGTCAATCACGTCGATTGCCTTATCCGGCAAGAACCGGTCGTTAATGTACTTGGCGGACAACTCCGCCGCCACCGCAATGGCTTCGTCGCTGTAGGTGACACCGTGATGTTCTTCGTAACAGCGCTTGAGCCCCTTGAGAATTTCTATGGTATCGGCAATCGTTGGCTCGTGGATCTCGATTTTTTGAAAACGCCGGGCAAGCGCCGGATCGCGCTCAAAGGAGGCTTTGTACTCCGGATAGGTGGTCGAGCCAATGCAGCGGAGTTTACCACTGGCCAGCGCGGGCTTGAGCAGATTCGATGCGTCCATCATGCCGCCTTCAACAGCCCCGGCGCGGACAATGGTATGGATTTCGTCAATGAAGAGAATGACCCCCGGCTTCTGCTGGAGCGCTTTGATGACGGCCTTGAGGCGTTGCTCGAACTGACCGCGATACTTTGTCCCGGCGACGAGCGCCCCCATGTCCAGCGCGTACATCTCTACCTCTTTTAACGGATGGGGGACTTGGCCGCGTTGAATTTGAAGCGCCAGCCCTTCGGCGATGGCAGTCTTGCCAACGCCCGGTTCGCCGACATAGATCGGGTTATTTTTGAGCCGGCGGCACAACACCTGAATCGTCCGTTCGAGCTCGGCTTCACGACCGATGAGCGGATCAATCTCGTTGTCTTTGGCACGCTGGATCAAGTTGACCGTGAACGCGGCAAGCGCGTCGCGCACGGGCTGAGCGCCGGGGTCATCGTCGTCGGGGACGACCGGCTCAATCGCCTCATCGTCCGCATCGGCTTCGAGTTTCGATATGCCGTGCGAGATATAGTTCAGGACATCCAGCCGGCTGACCCCCTGCTCCTCCAGCAGGTAGACCGCGTGGGAGCGGCGTTCGTGGAACATCGCAGCGATGATATTCCCGCCATCGATTGTCGTCTGTCCTGCGCCTTGCGCCTGTATGCTCGCGTGAGCGAGGACTCGCTCGAACGCTGCCGTCGAATCCGGCGTGTACTCAAGCCCCTCCGGTAGCATCTCGATGTTCGCGTCAATGAACTGCTCCAGTTCGCGTTTGAGCGTTTCGATATTTCCGGCACAGTTGTGGATGACGTCCTTGCCGGTTTTTTCGCTTAAAAGGGCATATAAAAGATGCTCCAGCGTCACATATTCGTGACGCCGCTGCGCCGCATCATTGAAGGCTCTGTTGATTGTTTGTTGTAACTCACGTGTCAGCATTGCTCAAAAACCTACGCGCAACTTCCGATAACCTCGTCCCAGTCCATTCTGACAGGTCAGAATCGACTGGGACGGCGTGCTATTCCTCTTCCAACGTACAAAGCAACGGGAATTCATTGGCTTGGGCGAGTTGCGACACCTTGTTGACCTTCGCCTCGGCAATTTCATAAGTGTAGACGCCGGCAACCCCCACGCCCTGGTGATGCACCGCGAGCATGATGTGCACGGCGTCCAGTTCGGACTTATGGAAGATGGTCTGCAGCACCTCGACCACAAACTCCATTGTCGTGAAATTGTCATTGTGGAGCAAGACCTTATACAACGGTGGCTTCTTGACTTTCTTTTGTGTCTCCGGAACCACCGCAACGTCATGTTCTTGTTCGTTGTCTTCTTCCCATTGGGACATCGTCATACCTCGCGA
>JAPUIP010000548.1 GCA_027296925.1 Candidatus Poribacteria bacterium
AGGTTCGAACTTAGGTCTCAGTACGAGGGATAAACAACACGGACTGTTTCATTTCCCGCTGCACATCGCTCCCTACGCCTTATCGTCCCGGCTGACCGCCAGCCGGAATCGCACCCCCGATCGCGCCGGACCGCCGCTTAAGGCGACAGGAGCACCGTCAGCACGCCAGCAAGCCGCACCCGCTATCATGCCCATATCCGGGTCAAACATCACACCATTCATCCCGCCGGCGACCGTCCTCACCGCAAGCACATCATGACCGCGTTCGGAGAGCGCGCTCTGCACCGAGTCCGGCACAGCGGATTCGACTTCAAGTGCTTGCCCCTGTGTCCAAACTCGCGGTGCCTCGACTGCCTCCTGCAGCGTCATGCCGTGATCGATAACATTGACAATGGCCTGAGCGACGCTTGGAAAAATGCGCACGCCCCCCGGTGTGCCGAGCGCCATATACGGGTTTCCGTTCTTTGTAATGATCGTCGGCGAATTGCTGCTGATCATCTGTCGGCTAGGGCCAACGGAGTTTGGATGGCCCGGATGCGGATCGAACAGCGCCATCGTGTTATTCAGGAACAGCCCCGTGCCCGGCACCATAACCTTTGAACCGAACCCCTCGTTGATCGTCTGGGTAATTGCCGCGATGTTGCCGTCCGCGTCGGCGGCTGTGACGTGTGTGGTGGACGCCGATTCCGGCGATGGTGGGATGCCGGGGTTCGGATAGGCCGCCTGCTGCATGTCGATGCCGGCCCGTCTGTGCGCCGCGTAATCAGGCGAAGTCAGCCATTCGACGGGGACGTCCATCTCGGCGGGGTCACCCATGTATGCGGTCCGATCGGCGAACGCAATCTTGAAGCATTCCGCGAGCAGGTGAATTGAATCAGCCGTGCCAAAACCGAGTGCAGCGACATCGAATCCTTCAAGCAGGTGAAGGATCTGCAAAATATGTACTCCGCCCGAACACGGTGGCGATGGCACCGTCAACTCATACTCGCGATATGTGTCGAGAATCGGCTGACGACGTTCGGCTCGGTATGTCCGCAGGTCCTCAATAGTAAGCACACCACCATTCTTCTGCACATCATCGGCGATTACTTGTCCGAGGGCGCCACCATAAAGGACCTCCGGTCCCTCGCTTGCGATAGTCCGTAGCGACTCGGCGAGGTCGGTTTGGACAATCAGATCGCCGCCTGCAGGAGGTTCGCCGTTGGGCAGAAACGTCCGGGCGGAATCGGGGAATCTGGCGAGGTCATGCCGGCTATTTACGATGGATGTCCGCAAGTACTCACTGATACGGAAGCCCCGCTCTGCATGCCGGATCGCCGGCTGCATGACGGTCTCCATATCCAGCCGTCCCCAATTGTCGATAACCTCCGCCCATCCCTTCAGTGCCGCGGGAACACCCACCGACAGGTAGCCAACCTTATTCTCACTTCCCTCGGTTTGCATGTAGTCGGGCCATGTATCGGAGATCGGTCTGTACATATCGGGTGTTGCGCCGGCAGGCGCCGTCGAGTAGTTGTCAATGATGATCGGTGTCCCGTCCGCAAGACGAATGTTCATCCACCCCGCTCCCAGAACGCCGACCATCTGCGGTTCGACCACGTTGAGGGTGAACAGCGTCGCGATCGCCGCGTCCATCGCGTTACCACCCATCGCCAGCATCTCAACGCCTGCCGCCGCGCCGATTGGGTTGTTCGCGGCCACAGCGCCGCGTGAGCCATACACCGACTGCTTTTCACACGCAAACAAGGTACCTGCTTTTGAACGCCAACCGTGCTGATCTGTCATTGTTTGTCATCTCCTTTTCGCGCCGATGATTCGCTGCGGATTGATCTGTCCTATCGCTCACTTCAGCCCCCAAATCTCTGCCGCGGTGCCGCCCAGTATGTGCTCTCGCTGGCCGTCCGTCAGAAACGGCAGCCCTTTCCGAATCAGGCGAAGCTCCTGCTCTAGAGTTGGCCAGTTATGCTTGACCCGGTGATGACCGGGGTATCCCGTTCCCCACACCATCCGCTTCGCGCCAAAAGCCCCCACGAGCCTTTGAATGAACGGATGCACATCCGTATAAGGGAAATCCTGGCTGGAGCGTCCAGCCACATCGGAGAGCTTCAGGTACACATTGTCGTACTGAGCCAAATCCACAATCGGCTGAAAGGCCGCCTCACTTGCACCGACCTGTGGGTAACCCATGTGGTCAAGAATCAACTTCAAGTGCGGATATTTCTGCGAAATGACTGCCACTTGGTCAACAAACTCGGCCCGCAGGTGAAATTGGATAATCGCGTCCAGCGCAGAGATTTCTTCCCACATCGGCTCGTTCTGCCGGGTCAGCAGGATCTTTTCGTCGGGATAGTACATTGGATGAAATCGGAACCCAACCAACCCGCGCTCCTTGATCCAGTAGCGTACCTGTTCAGCATTGCTCGCATCCTGCGGGTCAATCAAGCCGTGCCCGATAAAGCGATCTGGAAAGCGGGCCACAGAATCAGCGATATAACCATTATCCCAGGTGGACCAACTCGTTTGCACGAGCACCGTCCAGTCCACGCCGTGCGCATCCATTTCTGCCAGGAGTTCGTCGGCGGTGCCCGGCTCATCGGGATAGGAATTCCAGTTAGGCGCGGTCGGCCCCACCGGATACGTGGGCGGATCGATCTCCCAAACATGGACGTGCGTATCGACAATCATAGAAAAGCTCCTTTGTAAATACTCGTCTTTCTATTCTCTTACATCGTGTGGTGTATGAATAGGGAAAAGCTCAATTTGGGTAATTTTCATGGTTCCGTCCGTGGGTAGTCGTGGTTCAGCCGGACGACATTGCGCATTTATCCCCCACGCATTATATCGCTGATAGTCGCCGATGGCAAGCGGAATTGTCGGCTAGGGATGTCGTAACCTATTTCACGATTGACATGCTGAATGCCAGGTGCTACAATGAATCTCGGAATAGTTGCACGCAACACCGTCTCAAGCCCAGGGTGGCGTGTCTCCAACCGGTACTGGCGCCGGAAAACGGCTGACGACATCGATCGGAACCCCTTTGTCCGCAGATTCAAAGACACGTTCGCAGATCTCCAAGACGTGCCGGGCGTGTTTCCCTGAACAGCGTACCGGTCGGTCATTCCGAATCGCGTCTGCGAAGTCAGCGGGGCCCTTTCCCCAATCCAAACCGGTGTATGCCCCCGCCGGAGAATTCTCAGCCTGCCAATCCCCTGTGGGGATGCATTTCCGAATGCCACGCCCGTCGTCGTGCGCTTGAATGGAGAAGATACCCTTGGTCCCGTGGATTTCATAAGCCGGGATTTCCGATCTCGCGGTCCAACTGTGATAGAGCAAGCCGTAAGCGCCGTTTTCAAACTCAAGCAGGCCAAAACCGTGGTCTTTCTCGGTGACCTGATATTTCGTTCCTGCGCGAGGACCCTGATGTAACATGCGTTCAGGAATCGTAATCCGAGCCAGTCCATGAACCCGCTTCACGGGCCCAATCATCGTCGTCATCGCTGTCAACGGGTAGGGCGCCACATCTTTGAAGGGACCAACGCCTGCCTTCATAAACGCATCGGCGGTCGGATGCCAATACTCTATCGGACCACCGAAATTGCCGACGGCAGAAACCACTTCACCGATTTCTCCATCGCGGATGCGCTTCCAGACGTTTTGTTGCACATAGCCGAGCATCGCGACCGGGGCACAGGCGAACTTTACATCCATCGCGTCAGCGGCTTCGACCAATTCGTCCGCTTCCTCAACGCGCAAGGCCACAGGCTTTTCTGAATACACATGCTTACCGGCTTTGAGCCCCGCCAATGATACTGGATAGTGTCCTGTATGGATGGTCAGGTTAATAATGGCTTCAACGTCGGGGTCGTTCAACACACCGTCGAGGGATTGATACACCTTCCCGCCGCCATTTTGGGCAAGGTATTCTGCCCGCGAGACATCTTGATCATAATAGCCAACAAGCTCGATCTTCTGGGGATAGGCTTGACATCGTGGCTGATAGCCCTTTTCCGCAATCATGCCACATCCAACAATCACTGTCTTTACCGGTTCAAAATTGGACATTGTTCATCTCCTTGATTGCATTTAAGGTATTATAGCAGATGGTCGAAAGTTGATCAAGAACAGAAGCAAAGTAGAGAGGCACAGGTTGAGCGTCATACAGGTAAAACCACCGCTAGCAGACATCCAAATTGATGACATGCGAGAAAGCGATCTCCCCGCCGTTATGGAGATCGAACGGCAATCTTTCTCCAGTCCGTGGGACGAATCTTCCTTTCGCGACGGGCTGGAGCAGGACAGACAGCATGTTTACTTTCTCGTTGCTCGCCACCGACAAACCCCAATTGCGTTTATTAACTTCTGGGTCGTCGAAGATGAAGCCCATATCGCCAACTTCGCGGTTTCTCCCGCCTACCGAAATCGAGGCGTCGGCAAATACCTCTTCGCATGGTCCCTCGCGTATATCCGGAAACTCGGTGGGGTTCAGGTTTTCTTGGAGGTGCGTGTGAGCAATATACCCGCGCAGAATCTCTACCGCCGGTTTGGATTTCAGATTGTTGCTCTTCGGAAAAAGTATTACCCCGACAACGGTGAAGATGCGTACGTTTTTTGGCTCTCCGACCTCGCGGCGATCGATCTCCACCTTGACGAAATGGGTAGTGAGTGACTTGCGAGGCAAAACAGAGGGCAAGAGATAGAGTCAGGTGCATTTTGCAGGTGACGATGGCATTACAAATTGTCCGAAAGGATAGCCGGTTTCGTGTCCAAAAGCAAGGAATTTTGCCCGGTTTAACAAGCTGAAGTTGTTAATTTTACAGGGCCGGCGCGGCTCCGGAATTCTATTGACAAGTCGGGACGGTGGTGGTAAAATGCAACTTCAAATTTAGACGAAGTCCCAATTTGCCGCTTGTCAAAAACAGAATGCGTAAAAAAATTATGAAACTCCTCGCTTGCCTACTCACATTACTGATTACCGTGCGCTGTGCACCGGCCTCTGATCCCATCGAGCACTGGAAAGCGTATACGATTGTCGATGGGTTGGCGGGCGGAAACGTGCGGGCCATCTTAGAGGATAAAAGGGGAAATCTGTGGATTGCGACGGACGGCGATGGGGTGAGTCGGTATGATGGGCAAAGCTTTCGAAATTTGACGAAGCAGGATGGACTTGCAGAGAACTTCGTCCGCGCAATCCTGGAGGATACAAAGGACAATCTGTGGTTCGCAACGTGGGGCGGCGGTGTGTGCCAGTATACCAATGAAGGCTTCGAAATTACCCTGGATGTTCAAGCTGGGCTGATAGACAATTACGTCACCTCGATGACCGAGGATCGCGCCGGAAATTTATGGTTTGCCACAAAAGGGGGCGTCAGCAGATACGATGGGCAAGACTTTACGAACTTCACGATTGAACACGGCTTGCCGGAGAATTATGTAAAGTCCATTTCAGAAGATAGTCAGGGAAATATATGGCTCGGAACATGGAGCGGCAGTGTCTGCAAATATGACGGTCAAAGCTTTCAGACTTTCAATATCGGAAAGAATCGAGTGAATTCGATCCTTGAAGATAGCGAGGGAAACCTGTGGTTTGGTACATACGGCGATGGTATCTACAACTACGATGGTGCACACTTTCAGCAGTTTACGGTAGAAAGCAATGATCTGGCAGATAATCGTGTGAGTGCCGCGATTCTCGAAGACAGTCAAGGGGACTTGTGGTTTGGAACAGATAGCGGGGCCAGTAAATATGATGGCCAAAATTTCCAAAATTTTACCAGCAGAGACGGTCTGGTTGGCAATCAGGTGACCTCCATTATTGAGGATAGGGAAGGGAATCTGTGGTTTGGAACATGGGGTGCCGGTATATGCAGGTATGATAACAAGATTCAACACTATTTCCAATCCGGCGCAGTAGTAAAGCACGGGCTTGAAGATCGCCGGGGTAACCTCTGGTTCATAACGCAGGGTGCCGGAATCATGCGATATGATGGATTTCAAGTTCTCACCGTCAAAGATGGGCGAATCAACGATGCCAACAGCAAGATTGTAGCGGATAAAGATGGCAATCTGTGGTTTGGTGGATGGGGCGGACTGACCAAACACGATGGCAGCGGGTTTCAACTGATTCAAGATGCTGCGTTAGCAAACACGCGGGCAGATGTCCTCCTTGGGGATGGGAAAGGCAATCTATGGTTTGCGGTATGGCAACATCAAAAAACCATCAAAATTGGGAAATATGATGGGAAAGATTTCCGCCATTTCCCTATCGAAGGCAAGATGCGCGCGTTTGCCGCCTTGGAAGATCGGGAGGGAAATGTATGGTTTGGCACAGATTATGGAGTATATCGATATAATGACAGCGGCTTTGAGCATTTGACGATGGCAGATGGGCTCGGTAGCAACAGTATCTCATCAATTGCTGAGGATACAGAGGGCAATATCTGGTTTGGGCTCCGTTTCAACGATCGGCCTGGTGCCGAAGGCTTTGGTGGATTGAGCATGTATAACGGCACGGAATTTCAAACCTATTCCACTGAAGATGGCCTAGCAAGCAATGCAGTCGAAGCGATCTGGAAAGATAGGAAGGGGGCGCTGTGGTTCGGGACATGGCATGGCGGAGTCAGCAAATATGACGGTACACGCTTCCAGACGTTTACGACAAAAGACGGGTTAGCCAGCAATACCATACGATGGATCTCAGAAGACAAAGCAGGAAATCTGTGGTTTGGCAGCCAGGGTGCCGGCGTGAGCAAATACGATGGTACCAACTTTCAAACCTTGACGACAGCAGACGGATTGATCAATAATACCGCATCCGTTGTGCTCGCCGACAGCAGTGGGGATATCTGGTTTCGCTATGAAGTGGCTGGATTGACAAAGTATACACCGGCGAAAGGTATTTTCCCTCATATTGAGATCACGCAAATCCTTGCAGGCAAGATCTATCCGCCGGATCAGAAAGTGGAAGTGCCCACCAAAACAAGTGTTGTCTTCCACTATAAAGGGCTTAGCCTGAAGACTCAATTCAGCAATATCCGATATGTTTACAAGCTGGAAGGCTATGACGAAGCCTGGAGCGCCTCCACACTGAAAAGAGCCGCGACATATGAAAACCTGAAACCGGGGACGTATATCTTCAGGGTGAGAGCGATAGACAGGGATTTGAATTACTCGAATCCGCCCGCAATCCAGGAACTGATTGTGCAGCCGCCTTTCTATATGACAGCGAAATTTGCCGTCCCGGCGGTTACCCTTGCACTTATCCTGGTAGCTGGTCTGTGTCTGTGCGCCTTTCGGTTTCATTTACACCGGAAAATTATGAGTGAGTTGAGAGAAAGTCTGAAGCAGCATCAAGACCTCGAAAGGCAACGTATAACCAGCGAACTACAAGATGCCCATGATATGCAGATGAAATTGATGCCGGAAGCGCCTCCGAAGATTGATGATTTCGATATCTTTGGGAAATGTCAGCCGGCAAACGAAGTTGGCGGGGACTTCTTTAATTACATTTGGCAGGCGCAGGATAGGAACCGACTTGCCATCGCTCTGGCGGATGTTTCTGGAAAGGGAATGAGAGCTGCGATGACTGCTATAATGACTGATGGGATGCTACATACAGAAGCAAAGCTGCGGTGGCGTTCCGCTGGACAACTCCTTTCCGAACTCAATGTGGGATTATACGAGCGAACGGACGAGCGAACCTTCGTCGCCTTCTGCCTCGCATCGGTGAACATCAAAGAGAAAATGCTACAATTTTCCAATGCGGGACTTTCATGGCCTCTGATCAAGCGCGGCAAAAAGGTTCTCACCATCGCAGAATCCTCCGGCTTTCCATTAGGTATCAAGGCGGATACGCTCTATGAAGACACTGTTATTGCGCTAGAAGAAGAGGACATCGTGGTATTCTGCACGGATGGTATCGTCGAAACCTTGAATGAGAAGGACGAGATGTACGGCTTTGAAGGCTTAGAGGAGACCGTTAGAAAGGCAGCGCACGGATTAAGCGCCACTCAATTCGTTGACCATATCTTGAAAGATGTTGAGATGTTTCGAGGAAGCGCGGATCAATATGATGACATGACCGTGGTGATTTTGAAAGTCAACGGGAAAAAGGAGGTGACATAAAATGGCGAAAAGGGTCAAAGTCGAGCCGGAAGAAGCCCAAGAAGGGCAGGAACAAAAGCAAGAAGAGAAGGATGACGTCGTTAGTGAGATTGAATCCTATCTCGCAAAAGGTGAGCATGGCTACCTGATAACCATTCATCCAAACGGTATTGCAGAAATTGCCACAGGGCAAGTCGCATTGCTTCGAGCAAGAGAAGGGCTTAGTTCTTCACGTGCATTACTGAGTTACAGCTGCAATGGCTGTGGCTGTGGCTGCTGAGAAAGGCAGAGGCGTGTATGATGGCGAAAGCCAAAAAACACGCCTGAATTTTTCACGATTCGGATGAGAATCGGGGAGCGGCAATGCTCGTCCGAGAATCGGACATGTTCGACGGTGTCTATTTCAAAGCAGGAGATATGAAGCATGGATACACAAGTTGACATACAAATGCCCATCAAAGCAGGCAGCTTTATCATCGGTGACGTGATTCAGCGGCTCTTAGCGCAGGATGTTCCGTTCACATTTTATGCGGATGCCGGAGAAGACCTTGAGATTTCTTCCGATCATGAAGACCTGCTCGCGCTAGTCGCGACATCAGCCAGAGACGTAAACAGAATTAAGCAAGCCGCCAGAGTGGCTTTCAAAAGAAATCGGCTCAGGACTCGTGGGGACAGTCCTTATGTCTATCTCGCCGACACTGATGTATTACTCCCTGAAAGTCCATTTTTTCGGAGTATGATACGTGCCTTTGAAAGAAATCCGCAGCTTGGCGCCGCTGGCCTGTGTTATCAAGAAAGCGATCATGTGGCTTCCGGATCGATGATGCTGAGACGAGCGGACTTCATTGACATTGGTGAACTCAGAGGTGCCGGCAAATCGTGTGTCTGCACCTATATGCAGATGAAACTTCAGGAATCCAGTTTGGCGGTTGTTCCTTTGACAAAGACACGCGCGCGTCACCTCAAGTCTCAATATAGTGAGGGCTATCCAGAATACGAGGCGGTTCAATACCAAGTATCATCCGATAGCGTTCTGCCTCGCCGTTTTCTTGAAAATACCATTGAGGAATACGGCACCCGTTTTAAGCTGTTCGTGCACAATTGATGAAGAATTGCAGATTGGCGGATAAGAAAAGCGCCATTTGACGAAGTGCTGCGTAGAATCAGCGGTACACCGTAATGGTCGGTTCAGCGGCGACAATGGCGAACCAGAAGGTGGTTTTGGAGGGAGCCGGCGATAACTGTTCGCCTTTTAGTGGACCGTCAATCGCGCGTCCTGCGAGGTTCCAGGTACTCTCCGTTTCCCGGTCAATAAATTTGCCGTTTCGCGTCGCAAAGGTGAGTCGCTTTCCGGCGGCGATCGGCTTGTAGGCAGCGCCGGTCGGGCCGCTCGCATCCGTGAACACCACGAGGCTTTCACCGCCAACATTGTCCATAATGGCCGCACGTCCGAGTTTTTCCACGGGGTAAGCTCGGACGGCGTTACCCACTTGGACGGCCAATACTTTAGCGGCGGGGGACAGCCGCGGATCTTTTCCGGCGTCACTGACCGGGAAGAAGAAGTCACCGGCGTTGACACTCTCAGGATAGCTCGAAAATGGGTCGCCGTTGTATCGTGGTGAGGCAATCACCAACGTCGCGGGGTAGAATCGCTTCCACTCACCCCATGTCGTCATCATGCTCGGCAGGACGGTCAAAGTCGCGCCGGTCAGTGTGCCGACGATGGCTTCGCCCGCCACCTGCCACCAATAGCTACCGGTTTCGTAGTCCAGCATCACCAGATCCGACTCGTACAACGCACTGGTGTTGCCAAATGTCAGGACGCGATTCTCTAGTCGCCGGCTGAACACAATGCCGCTGAAGCACAGCGGACAATAAGAGATCAACACCGGCTCGCCGGCTAATGTGTCATTGACAATTTCATGGAAGTTGAGGGTCGTCACGAGATAGGCCCATGCCCCATCCCCGGCAGCGTAGCCGATGACCACCTCCTGATCGTCCAGCGAGGCGGCTTCGGTTGCCGTTTCATATCGCGGGTTGTTGATTGGCGGGATAGCGTCTAGGAGGCGCTCGATGAGCTCCGGTGATGCTTCGCTCAAGGGCACCGCCCGGTTGGGAAACTGGAACGTGTCAAAGTAGACCTGATCCAACGGCACACTGTGTTTGGAAACATCCACGGGGGGCACGACTTCGGGAACTTCGACGGGGACAACCTCTGGCATTTCGATCGACGTTTTGCTAACTGTCAATACTTTTCGTTCAGTTGTGGGCGGGGGTTCACCATCGCTGACATGCACTTCAACGGTAACCGTTCCCTCGACCTCTGGCGCGGTCCACTCGACCGCTGAGGTTGTGGCATCCAAAGGAGTGCCGTCCACGGTCCAGGTATAGGTCAACGCATCGCCATTATCGTCATGGGCGACGACTTCAAACACCACGCGGCTTCCGGGCTCAACGATCTGCGGGACGGTCAACTGCTCAATGATGGGGACATCGTTTCCTTCACACCCACCGACACCTACAACAAGACTGATTGCGAAAAGTAAATAAATAGATTTTCTCATGGTATTGACTCCTTGATACCGACCACTTCAGTGGTCGGCCTTTCATCAGGGAACTCCCGCGATGGATTTCAATCCATCGTTGCCAAACTCGCCACCGACTGAACTCGGCGGCGGGAGGGAGTCATGACGCTCCGATCCTTCGGCTTCGCTCAGGACTGAAACGGTCGGTATCTCCGGTATTTGGCCCCGCAGCCTGCTAAACCTGATCCATATGGGGTATGGTGGCGCCTACCCGACTTTTTCTGTCGGGTAGATCTGTGACGCAAGCTGACCACCA
>JAPUIP010000549.1 GCA_027296925.1 Candidatus Poribacteria bacterium
GGGAATGCCCGAAGCGTTCAACTTGCCGGCGCGGTAAATATTGCCGCCCGTGACCTGACCGGCTGGCAAGCGGCTGGCGCCATCAACTTTGTTGGCGGGAATGCCCGAAGCGTTCAACTTGCCGGCGCGGTAAATATTGCCGCCCGTAACCTGACCGGTTTGCAGGCATCGGGAGCGGTTAACGTGGCGGGCAATCTGGACGGTACCCAACTCAGCGTCGTCAACATTGCAGGTGGGGTCATTGGGACGCAGATCGGGGTTGTCAACATCGCCCGGAACGTGGAAGGGCTACAACTTGGCGTCATCAATGTTGCAGAAAGTGTGTCCGGTGCGCCCATCGGACTTCTTAGCTTTGTCAAAGACAATCCCTTGCATTTGCACTTCTTTGGCAGCGACACCGAGATTGCGAACCTCGGACTTCGGCTCGGCAGCCGCCACATCTACAACCTGTTAGTGATCGGCATCCAACCTGACGAAGACCCCGTTCGGTGGTCCTATGGCATCGGCATCGGGGGACGGATTCCACTCAGCGAGCGGCTTTTCCTGAACATCGATGGTGTTTCTCGGCATGTTCACTACGGTTCGTGGGATAACGATGGCGTAACCCTACTGAACAAACTACGCCTTGCGGTCGGTTGGGAGCAGCATCGACGGTTCACCCTCTTCGGTGGTATTGCGCTCAATGTCTTTGTCTCGGATCAGAGGGATGGTTCTGACATTGCCTACGGCTTAGATACGGTTATCGAATCGGGCGATACGACGGTTCGCATATGGCCAGGACTTTTCATGGGTGTCCAATTTTAACCCGGGGGCTCACGAAAAATTGAGCAATGATGTGCTCACAGATGAGGAGGAAAAAATGCAGCGCATGAAAGCGTTTTTCTGGTATTTATTCTCCACCGTTCTCTTCGCACTACCCATATATTCGCCGGTTGGGTTTGCCCAGCAATCGGCTATGGACGACGGGGAAATTCATGGAACCGTCTCTCGTCGAGGAACAGGACAGCCATTGGCAAACGTCAGTGTCCGGTTAATCGAAACAGGCCAACACACCTTGACTGATGAAACGGGTGCATTTCGGTTCAGCAGTCTACCCGCCTCCGGATATACCTTGGCGGTATCCGCCGCCGGCTACCGCGCTCCTGAAGATGATGATGAGGTTGTCACGGTGAAACCGGGGCAAACCACCGAAGTCCGAATCTACCTCGAGCGTGTTGAATTCATCCTAGAAGAGATCCAAGTCAAATCGACACCGACGCGACCAACTGTTGGCAAACAAACTTTGGGAGCCTTGGAGATTAAGCGCGTTCCCGGCACAGCGGGGGACGCCCTCCGTGCGCTCCAGGCATTGCCGGGAATTGGCGTTGCCAACGATTTCGATGGTCAACTGTACATTCGTGGTGGCGCTCCTGAGGACAATCGTTTCTACCTCGATCGCGCCCCACTGTTCTATCCTTACCATTTTGGTGGATTGGTTTCAACCATCAATTCAGAGGTGCTCAACAAAATCGATGTATATGCAGGCGGATTCGGTGCAGAGTTTGGGGCGGATGCACAGGCCGTGATTGACATCTATTCTCGGCGTGGCAGGGAGGATCGGGTGGGCGGCAAATTTAACTTGAATATGCTCTACTCGGAAGGGCTGCTTGAAGGGCCGCTCGGTGAACGCGGTTCATGGTACCTCGCCGGCCGGCGAAGCTACATTGATCTCCTACCGATCGAAGTTGACGAGATTACGGCGTTCCCACGATTCTGGGATTATCAGGCGAAAGTCAGCTATGACCTGAGCGAAAAACATCAACTCCACCTCAATGCGTTCGCTGCGGACGATTTCATGGAGCTTAAGTTGGATTTGGACGATGTAGAGAATGATCCAACACTCGCAGGAAGATTGAACTTCAAAGATCGGTTTAATGTGCAAGGGATGCATCTGAGATCAACGCTGACCAATCGCCTCACCTCAGACCTCTCAATCTCACGAGCCGATTATTTCCAAGATTTTAGCTTTGGTCAGGGGCTTTTCCTGAAACTTGAGCCGACGCAATACGAACTTCGTGAAGATCTCGCCTATCGTTTGAATCCCAAACATCAACTGGAATCCGGAGTGTTAGTTTCGACGACGCAGTGGAACGTATCGAGTTTCTTTCCTCGCCCGCCCGATGAAGGCGATCCGGATGCCAATAACCTTCAATATTTCACCTTTGAAGAGAAAGTCACTTCAGACTTTCAAAAACGATTCAATTTTATCGAGGGGTATCTGCAGAATCGGTATGACCCGCTTGCGTTCTTATCGATTACGCTGGGGCTTCGGCTGGACTATTTCAACCTCACCGATCGAGTCTCCGTTGGGCCGAGAGGCAGCCTTCGACTCAAGATTCCGGGCGGCTCAGAGCTCCGGTTCGCCTACGGCAGGTACGAGATTAGCCCATATCCATGGCAAATCACTCCGGAATACGGAAATCCTGATGTGAAGGAGAATACAGCGATTCACTACATTTTGGAACTGGAGCGTCAGATTTCCCCTCAGACTCACCTCAAGGTTGCCAGCTATCAGAAGGATTTTAGCGACCTGATTACCCGCGATCAACAAGCCGGCTACCTCAATCAAGGGAACGGATTTGCACGCGGTGTTGAAGTTTCCCTTCGCCATCGCGAAGGGGAAAGGTTCTTTGGATGGGCAAACTACGCCTACTCGGTTGCCAAACGTAAAGACCGCCCCTCAGAACCGGAGCGGCTTTACTCATTCGATCAGACCCATGTCGCCACACTCACGACAAGCTACCAGTTCACGTCGACATGGGAAATCGGCGCGAAGTGGCAGTATCGGACGGGAAATCCATACACTCCTGTGACAGGCGCCCGGCTTGTGCCGCATCCCACAACGGGTGAACTCCGCCATGTCCCAATCTACGGTGAAACAAACTCGGCAAGAGTTGCGCCGTTCCACCGACTGGACGTCCGTATCAGCAAGTCATTCATTTATGAGCAATGGCGGCTGGGGGTTTTCCTTGAGGTCTTGAATGTGTACAACCACAAAAATGTATTGAGTTTTGATTACAATGAGGACTACACCAAGCAGGAGGTCGTCCACCAGTTGCCGCTGATTCCTTATCTGGGGATAACGGCTGAATTTTAGGATGAAACTGAAAGGAGTTCACACCATGAGCAGATACGTTGGGAGATATTTTGAATTCAAACGGAACCAACAGAATAAGCGAAGAAAACGTCAAAAGCGAAACGAGGCCGGTTTACCCGTTCCGGTCCTCATGAAAAAAGTTTCGTTTTCTCCAGAACCATCGGCTGCAATCACTGCCGCCTCGGCCCCGGCGTATCGAGAAGCTTTCAGGCGTCGGCGGACACCTAAAGGGTTTGCGGCACTCACTGCGCTTGCCTTACACCTAATTGCAGTGCTGATTGCGGCTCACTATGTCGTTTTCCCAAGCTGAGCCATTGATGAAGACGTTGTAATCATCGAGTAGAGTTGCCATACCGATTCAGCCTGGAACAATATCATGGCGGTTAGGGGATGGTGTACTCGCGGCGTGGCGGGCGCTTTGCCTTCACGGCTCCGGTTGAAGGCTCGGGGAGGGTAAGGCGCCCATCGACCACGCTCGCAGAGAGTCTTTCTCTCGGTGTGGGCATGTTTGCTCTATCTGTCCAGGTGTCGGTCGCTGGATCGTACGCTACCACCGTACTGAGCGATTTATCAAAATTTCCACCGCCGATAGCATAGATTACCCCGCTTCCGCGCTTGTGAAAGTTCTCAAGAAACTTGACATCCCGCTCCCCAACAGCGTTTTGAGTATCACTCCCCTCTCGGAATCCCTGAGCAACCGTAGGCACACGCCATTTTTGTCCGATCTTCTCAATCCCACATCAAAACCCGCTCTGCGCCTACTTGTTTGCCTACCCACCCGAAACCCAAGCTTACGCTTCATGGTGTCACGGATATCCGTGATGCCATTCGTTTTCGATTTTGTTTTCCTGGCGCAAGGTGTTATAATTCGGGCAATGATCTTGTGATCTGATGTCCAAGAAATCTCCTCCCCGAAGATCGAAACGTTAGGACACAATCAGAGAAGCCCTACCGATGGCTCAGATATTTCAACCCAGCTTGAACACATTTTCCAAGTTCAGTATCTTCTACTATACTTCCGCAGAATTTATTAACCCTACTATACTTCCGCATTTTTCGGGGCGACATTTTAACACCTGTGAAGATTGTTACTTCTGTTCCGCATAAATTGCACGCCACACCGCTTGAACGGGGACACTGGGGGCATGAAGGTTCTCAAGATGCAGTTTGCCGTCGAAATACATCGAAGCGGATGCAGCTTTTGAGCATGCGAATCGCCTTTTCTCAATTGAGAATTTGGCGGGTTACAGCCGATTATGGAGATGATTCAGAGGTAACGAATTCGGTTAGAAAAGGAATGCCCCGGCTGCGAAGTCACGAACTTCCAGAGCGTCGAAAAGGGAGGCGTTGAAATCTTGGTTGAATGTCCCAATCACAAGTATTTGGATCGGATCTGTGAGCTATCCATCGAAGTCGGCGATCAATACGAAATCGTCATTATTCCGACGTCTATTTGAGAAAGCGCCTCATACGCCAACTGGCTCCCAATGTGAATCAAGTCTGCCCGAATGTGCTCACCGAAATGCCCTGTGAAAATTGACCGTTACTTATGCGTGCAATCGTTGAACTTTTCATCCGTTGGATTCATCTCGTTGCGGGAATAGTCTGGTTCAGTGGTATTTTCTTTTCCGCGTTTATTGCGACTCCCATTTTGATGCGAAACGGGGCAAAGATTGAAGCCCTGCAACACATCGCGTCAATTCGATATGGACTCCGTCGCATCATTCGTGTTACAATTCACGTACTCTTGATCACCGGGGCAATGAACGTCTTTATCGTCGGGCTGAATACGAAGATGGATTTCTCTCAGCGTTACGTGAGTCTGTTTTTGATCAAAATGGGCTTTGTGGGGCTGATGACGCTATTTCATATCCTGCATGTCTCGGTATTCGGTCGGAAGCTGGAAGCGGCGGTTTCCACTCTGAAAACCGATGATGTCAACCTGCCGCCGCCGGTGGCCAGGCTTCACCGGCAAACGCAGTTGTTCGCGCTGCTGACGATTCTTTCAGGGCTGGCGGCCTTTGCATTTTCGTTGAGTCTGAAAGTGGCCTAAAGAATCGGTTCATACATTGCGTTTCACGCTTCATCTTTTACGCAATACGAAATTCCAGAAGGAACAAAATGGAAACAAAAGTCCAGGCGGTTTCGTGGAATATCACGCGGCTCTGCAATCTCAAATGCACACACTGTTATCTTCCCGCCGGTTTTGTAGATACGAATGAGTTTCCCGAAGGGTATTATCGCGATACAGAATTGAGCCAATCTCAGTGTTTCCGTGTCATTGACGAGATCGCTGAAATCAATCCACATATTCTCCTCATACTCACCGGCGGTGAACCGCTGTTGCGTCCAGACATCTTGGCAATCTCAAAATATGCCGCCCAGACCGGCTTCTTGGTGGTTGTGGGGACAAACGGTGTGTTGCTCAATGACGCGACGGTTGAGAAGATGCTCGACCACGGCGTCAGCGGGGCGGGGATTAGCTTGGATTCGGTCGATCCGGTCAATCACGACAAGTTTAGAGGGATGGATGGGGCGTGGGAAGGGATGATGAACGGCATCGATGCCCTCAAACGCGCCAACCTCGATTTTCTGATTCAAACCACTGTGACGCGCTGGAATTACGATGAAATCCCCCAGATTGTCGAGTTTGCCTACCAGCTCGGCGCCAAAGTCTTGAACCTGTACTTTCTGGTGAAAACCGGTAGAGGGAAAACGGTCATGGACATCACTCCCGCTCAGTATGAGGGGATGCTCTCGACGATGTTTGAATTGCAAGCGAAGTACCGAAACAAAATGCTCATCGCTGCGAAATGCGCGCCGCACTACAAACGGGTCATCTATGAGCAGCAATCGGATTCCCCATTCCTCCAGGCGTATCCCAGTGGCACCTGTCCCTGCGGCATCTACTACTGTCGCATCACGCCCGAAGGCGATCTGACGCCATGCCCTTTTATGCCAGTGAGCGTTGGTAACCTGAAAACCGAGAGTTTCGTGAAGCTCTGGAATCAATCAGAAGTGTTTCACGAACTGCGAGATCGAAAGCTGTTGGAGGGCAAGTGCGGCGCGTGCGAATTTAGTCACGTTTGCGGCGGATGTCGGGCGCGCGCCTATGCGTTCACTGGGAACTATCTCGCTGAAGACCCCTCCTGTGAATATCAGCCGGGGCAGCATGGTGATCAGACGGTTCGGTTCGAGAAGACCACGCCTTTTGCCGCTGAGCCGGATTATGAACTGCAATGGACAGCGGCGGCCGAGAAAAGATTGAAGCGTGTGCCTTCCTTTGCGCAAGGTATGGTCATCAAGAGCGTTGAAAGATATGCGCGAGAACACGGCTACCGTGAGATTACGCCCGAGCTCATGAAAGCTGTGAAGAAGCGGTTTGATAAGACCGGTATTCCATCCTTCAGACCCCGGCGGTGAAAGCGGACGAGGGAGACAAGGGCCTGGAAGGATGGAAGTTCATCGATTCACGTTTCCCTTAAGGAGAACAGATTATGAGCACTCAAGATAAAGTTGAAGAACGGTTATCTGCTGTCGAAAACCAACTGGATCGCCTCGAAAATCTGCTCGTCGGTATCAGTCAGAAATTGGATCAAAAACCGCAACCGGCATCGCTCGGTGAGGAAAAGGCGGAAGCGCTCAAAGGTTGGGTGACGGATTACGTCTCCCTGCGCTTACAGCAACTCGTGCCTGAAACGTGCGACCATCCCCCTGAAACTGGATGGGAAGAAGAGGGACCGTTTCTGGACAATACCGCTATCCGTTGCACGGAAGAGGTCGTTCACCGCGTCAAACGTATCCCCATCCCATTTGTCCGGGAGATGGTTGTCCAACGGGTTGCCGACAATGCACGTCGTAAGAACGTCGATCTGGTCGATATTGAGTTTTTTGAAAAGGCTGCAACTTTTTGACAATGTAAGGCAACGGAGGAGTTTCCTCTGCCACACTTCCATTGGGAGGATTTCTTGACGGTGCCCATCTGAATCGATGATTGACAATTGAGGTGGAGCGATCCGATTGCCCCCGTCAGCAACCTGTGATTGCCAACTTTAGGCACTTTGGACTCACGTAGTGTAGGAGAGGAATCCCTTCCTCGAAGCGTTCTCCCCCTTTTCAAGGGGAGGCTAGGAGGGGTGATGCGAAGCAGCCAATCGTCGAATGTGAAATCCCGAGTCTTCGAGGGGGATTCGACTCCTACGAGAGGGTCACATATTTACGCCACTAGCGTAGACACTTTAGGCACTTCAAAATATGGAATGGGTATTTAGCACTTTCTCGGAATATATTGAAA
>JAPUIP010000055.1 GCA_027296925.1 Candidatus Poribacteria bacterium
GCAACTGCCTTACGGAATCTGTTGAAAGCCCCTGATAAAGCTCAAAGAATGGGAACCGCAGGATTAAAGCGCGTTCGTGAACATTTTACGATTCAAGCTCATGCTCGAAAAACCGAACAGGTGTATGAGGCGTTGGTGAAATCATAACGAAGCCGATTATCTATTCTGTGGGAGCTTTGGAGGGAAAAACTGTGATCTGGTTAATCTTTGGTTTTGTGGTCATTGTGATGATTGGGGCGGGAATACTCATTTCAAGATTAGCAGAAATCGCCAAAACAGATCGGCGCAAAAAATCGTGGATTTGGGGAATCATCATACTGATCGTGCTGATCGCTTTGCCGCTATTCGTGCTGGGGGTTATCATTAAATTTGCACAATATACAGAGGTGGGAAACGCCCTGGAAAACTTCAATCAACGCTAACAGTTTCATTCCTCTTCTCCCAATCTTCCTCTCCAATATAGTTATTATCGCATTGACTGCTTCATCTTTTCAGCTCTTTGAATATGAATCTCTCGCCGTTCAACCAGCTCTCTGAGCCTCAGTTTGAAAATCGGCACCTCGTGGATCCAGTTGAATTTCTCACGATCTAGCTTGAGTAGAGTTGCTTTTTCTCGGGCCATCGCGTGATACGGATCCGGTTCACCAATCAGGAATGCCCGCTCACCAAAGACCGGCGGCGTGAAGCGGTCTTGCGGAAGCTCTCGATCTCCGACAAGAATCCTGAATGATTCCGGTGCGCTTCCTAAGAACAAGGCGCCTTCGTGACTTCCCCGGAAACGAATGCATTCCCCCGGCTTCAGCCCGACTTCCACCGCATGTTGCGCGATTTTATTCTGGCGGTAAACTGGAACTTCATGTCCAAAGATACGCGAGCCTTGCACAATGTCGCGGTGTCGCCAGATCTTCTGCAGCACGCCCTCAGCGCCTGGCACAAAAATCTTGAGCAGAATCGCAGCCTCTCGAAACAGCGGGCCGGGGATACGCAGCACATTCATGTATGTATCTGCGCGGATAGAAGCTGTTCGCGGGATCTCCTGAAGCACGCCCATGTCACCAATCAGATCCCCTGCGTTTACATTGGCGATACGCACCAGGTCCTCGCCTTTCCGAATCCACACACTGCCAACCCCACTGATGACCATATCCACAAACGTTGATTGCTCACCCATCTTGAGAAATGGTGTATTCGGTTGGATGAGTCGAATTTCATTATCGGCAAGAATTCCTAAGTAAGCCCGTATCTGGCTTTCCTCAATCAATCCCTTCTTGATGTTGTCTTCCAGAAGTGTGAAAAGGTAGTCAGCGAGGTATTTCAGGGCACGTTCACGGTATTTATCTTGATAGGTATGCGAAAGCCGTTCGCTGATATCTCGGGAGGAACCGGCGACAGCAACTTGCCCAACCGCGACTGTTGCGGTTTCATCAAGTTGCTCCCGTTGAATATGCGCTAAAACGATATGCTCCGAGGGATCTGCGAGGAAATCTTTCCACGAACCATGTACAGAAAAGTCTTCGTTGCCAAATCCAGTCCCTACGTCAATCTTTTTCACGGTCGCCGGCTCAAGTAGAAATTCTCGATAATCATCAAAACGCTTCTGGCTCAAGTGACCGCTCTGGATAAGCGTACGGCAACGATGGAAGTTCAGAATATCGCTGAGATGGCTATAGACCTTCCATTCTCGATTGACAATCCCGCGCATTCGGTATATGGCGCACGGCACTGAATGAATCGAAGGGTGGGCTTCGATGCGAAGTCCAAAATAGTCAATCTCGTTTTCTCGTCCATAACGGATAGGGCGATAGTCAAAATATCCCGCGAATTCGTCCGCACTCATACCAAACACAGTGGCGGCTTTAAGGACAATGGACTTCCAGACAATCCGAGGGCAAATGACCGTGACTTTCTTATCCATCTGAAGGAGCATCGACAGTTCGCCGATATGGTCGTCATGATTGTGGGTGAAAATCACAGCATCAATTTCTGTCCGAGAGACGCTGATCTTGTCGAGCAGATATGAGACATTCATGGGGAGATCGATACAGATAATCTTATCGCGCCACTGGATCACGGTGTGCATACAGCTTTTTTGGGAAAAGCCATCTTCCTCGCCGGTGTCGATGATCTGATACAAAGTATACGGAATGTTCTTCACATCAATCTTCAAGGGGGGCGTGTACTCTTCGCCTTCCCTTAGATTGCAGTCAATTGTAACCTGCTCTCCTTGCCACTCAAAACCAAACACGTTGATCCCTTTTTTCCAGATACGCAGTCCGCGATAGTTCGTGGCCTGATCCGGCGTTGGGTGCTCCCCCAATGGGACAAGCGGGACAAGATCGAGCAACTCATCGGCTTCTTTTATCCTTTCGCCCAGGGCAAACCCTTTAATCTCCCGCATGAGGGCGTGCATCTCTCCTTCCGAGAGATCACACCCTTCCAGCTCGGAAACGTCATAGAAGCCGTAAAGTCCACGCCGAAAGCCTTCACTGGCCAAATGGAGTTGATGGAGTGTTCCGACTAAGCAAGGCCTTTCTCTGCGGAAAATCATCCCTTGATTGAACATCATGTGGAGCAATGGAAATTCGATTAGGTTGCAACTCACTCCCTTCTGCATGTGCAAATCTGAACAGAAAATGCCATTAAAACTCAGCCCTTGTTGAATCAGAAACTTGCTGATGTCAGGCCAGGGATTCAGGATCCATGAGACTCCCGCTTTTGGCACCTTGAACAGAAATGAGGCGGGACAAATTTCGATAACTTCGATGTTGGACGAAGATTGGTTCACGTCCATCGAGGACCTCCATCATGTATCGGGACATTAATTGGACAGCAGCATAACACTGAACGGAAAACTTGTCAAGCATTTTCTTGAGGCCGATAAAATCATTGACAAGTCTATGTGGATTCGTTAAAATCTAGAAAATGTCAGACGGTAGACTTTATCGCTTCATCAACGCTGACGCGGATGGCGATTTCCTGGAGTTGTGCTTGCTGACCGGGTGGTGTTTGCGCGTTATTGTTCTGCACCTCTGTCGTGATCTGCGGGATGATGGGCATGAATTCACGCCAAACCCTGCGGAAATATTCGGCTTGCTCACCTTTATATCCGAGTGGTTTGCTCGGACGAACGGGGTTTGCGCCAATCGCCGCCCACGCATCAACGATTGCGGCAGCCCATTCGACGTTGATCTGTTGAATTTCTTGTGGGAGTTCGTTCTGAACAAGTGGCAGTAGCATCATACAGTTATGAGGGCTGCGTTCAAATTCTGTCTGATGAATGTCTAACCAGCGCCCGTAACCGTAACGCGCGCCGATTCGCTGGATTAAACGAAAATAGGACGAATTCAGGTCGCGATTCGGCTCGACGTACTCACGCGCGTTGATCTGCTCGTAGACGACACCGATCGTTTCCGGATTTTCTTCACGCGAGCTCCACCGTCCAAGCCGCTTCCACATCCGCTTTGTCTCCGCATCCCGGCCACGCATGAACGCCCAGAATTCCTCATTGGTATATTGCGTACCGTCCCAATAGTCAACCGGTGTCCGGGAGCGCCCATCCGGGTTTGCATCGGGGATAAAACTTAACACGCAGTTTGCCAGAATCCGGTCCCGGTCGAGATCCGATGGTGTTTCATCGAAATGCTTCCCCGTCAGAAGTTGATTGAGGTAGTGCATGCAACCAACCGTACCCGCCGGTTCATGCGCGTGAGGCACCGCGAAGATCAATTTGGCTTTCCGATCGGTCGGCGTACTTCTGTCTGCGACGGTGATAGCGTAGGCTTTGAAGCCGGCGTACTGTGTGACCGAATCCAAAGCAACCAGATCCGGGTAATCACGTTCCCACGCAAGAAATTGCGGCTCGGTTTGATGAGGTTTTGCCAACCAGAACTTCAATTTTTTCCTCTTTAACGTGAAGCCGTTATACGCCAAAGTGGCAGGGCTCCCGGATGACTCGTTTCATGTGTTAATTTGCCGAATCGCTTCTTCATAAATTACTCTGAGGGGAAGACGGTGTTGCTCGGCAAGCTTTTTGCAATCTTCATATTCCGGCGCCGTTTTGACGAGTCGATCTCCCAAATATCCACGTTTGGCTCGAACAACCCCCCAGCGCGTGTGGATGTCGACAAAGTCACGGGTGAGTTTGGATCTCTCAACAATATAATATCTGACGCCGAATGTGGTTGTTTCTGTGAGAACGGCTTCTATTAATGTCTCGCGGTGATCTGGTTCAGCAAGAACGCTGAGCTTCGTCGCCGGGCGACCTTTCTTCATGAAAATTGGCGTTAGGAAGACGTCGAGCGCGCCGCGCTGGAATAACTTCTCCATCAAGTAGCCCGTAATTTCCGGCGACATATCATCCAGGTTGGTTTCGATTACGTAAACCTGATCGTGCTCAAGGGCGTTTTTTTTTCTCCGATACACAGACGTAAAAGGTTCGGTTGTTCCTCAAGGTCGCGCGTTCCAGCGCCGTAGCCGATCCGGTTGACGATCATCTCTGGCATAGCGCCAAACCCCTTCGCCATGGTGCTGATAATGGCGGCGCCGGTGGGGGTTACCAACTCTTTTCGGATGTCGGTTTGTCGAACGGGAATACCGCGTAGCAGCTCGAGCGTCCCCGGGGTCGGGACGGGGAGCATCCCGTGAGCGCATCGGACAAAGCCACCCCCGAGCGACAGCAAAGAGGCATAGAGCGCATCGATCTCTAAAAGCCGCAATCCAACCACTGCCCCAACGATGTCCACAATCGCATCGATACCGCTGACTTCGTGCAAGTGTACTTGATCTTTCGGCATGTCGTGGACTTTCGCCTCGGCTTCGGCGAGGCGATCAAAGATTTGTTTGGCGGGCTCGATAATCGCCGTGTCGAGGTCGCTATTATCGAGGATGGCGAAAATATCGCAGAGGTGGCGGCTCGGTCCCCCATGATGGGCGTGGCTATGATTACGGGCGTGATGTTGATGTGTATCGTGGGTATGTCCGTGATGGTGATGCGGTGCGGCTTCAGATTCACTCGGAGAATCGTCGTGTTGGTGGGAATGGTCAGTTCCATCGGTTGTTTCCACAATCGCCCGTGTACCGGTAATACCGTGTTTGGTTACCTTCTCAAAGCGCAACGCAAATTCGTCGAGTTTCAGCTTTGCCAACTCCGCATTTAGCGCGTCCGGATCGACGCCGCCATCAACCAATGCGCCGAGCGTCATGTCTCCGCTAATGCCTGAGAAGCAATCAAAATATGCAATCTTCAAAGTATTCTTCCTTATTGGTTGACAAATCCAAATGCGAAATTTTATAATCGACATTGAGCAGGTATATGTCGTGTTATAACACATTTATGTCCCCAATATGTTGGGCTCTAAAATCCGACATGCCGTCGAAAATCGGACGTGCTGGAATTATCTTCCCAAGATCTGGTGGTATAGGATAAAGAGAATACCATCTGTTGTGGATCGGGGTTGCTCAATGTCGGTTATAAATCGTATGAAACGTACTTGATGCGTCTCGCTCAATCTGCTATCCAACGACGCAGACAACGAATATACGTATCACGAACAGGAGCCATAAACAATGAAACTACCATTCAATCCCATCCGCCTCATCGTCGTATGCCTATCGACATTACTGATTGTTGGAAGTGTTTCGTGGTACGCAAAGTCGATGCGAAACAGGGTTCGGAAATCTCAAAGAAGTCAGAAGCAGATGGAACAAGAAATCTCATCGAAACCCTCACTTCCGGAAGTTACAGCGGGGAGCGAACCCACTCAACCGGTGGAGGCGCAGCAACCATTCACAATCCCTTCAATAAACCCCTCCATACAACCAGCAACTGTCGCGCCGGCTTCAGAACCACCCGGCTTTTCTGAAGATCTCCGGAGTGCTCTTCTGCCAAGGAATCCCGTTCTGGGACCACTCAAGGGAATACAGGAAAAGTTGTGGTTTCGCCTGGAATTAGAGGATTCAATCCGTTTTGACAAGGGCAAAGTCCCAACGGTTTTACGAAAGGCGTTCAAAAGTCACGGAATCCCGCTTTCTCGAGGTGCCACTGTTTCGATGATAGAGCCGGGCAAGAAGTGGCTGATTACTGATAAAGTCAAAAACAAAAAGCGAACGTACACTGTCAGGAAAAACGAAAAGAGCCTCACCATTTCCGAGGAAGGGGTAAAATACCCGGAGCGATTTAGCAAACCGGAAGATTGGCAGACCTTCAATCTTGAGGAGAGTCGTGAGTTGATTCGTCGATATCTTGAAGAGCCGAATCGCTACTACGGCGCGTTTGATCTGCAAGAGGATCTTAGTCAATGGAGTTCCCCACCCGGATACCAACCGGATTGGACGACTATGCCCTGGGAGGAATTGCGAAAGCGATACATTTTGCGCTATCCCGATCGAGCAAAACCGCTGATGCTAAAAGGTGACCGGTTCACCCAGAAGCTATCTCCCGAGTATCGAGCGGTGCTGAATCGGACCCGCTACCGCCTTGTTACGCTGG
>JAPUIP010000550.1 GCA_027296925.1 Candidatus Poribacteria bacterium
GTCTCGAGATGGCACACGATATTCTTGAAGCGTCCAACGATCCAAACAAAGAGATCTACCTGATTTCGGATTTCAATCGGAACGGTTGGGAGAACTGGGGGCGCATACCAAATCGATCCGGGGCGAGGATTTTCCTGCTTCCTTCCGGCGATGAGGTCGCAGACAATATAAGTATTGAAGAAGTTCAAGCCTCCAGCCAACTAATTGGCATACACCTTCCGATTCAGTTGGCAGCAAAGATAAGTAATCATTCAGATTCCCCCTTGGCAGAAACGGCGCTGACACTGTTTCTCGACAATCAGAAGCGCAGCGTTATGGGGCTTCAAGCGATGGCGCATGAGTCAAGCACGTCGGTTTTTACACACTACTTTGAATCCCCCGGCACACACACCGGCTATCTGGAATTGACAGCGGATCGACTGAGTATCGACAATCGTCGTTACTTTGCGCTTGATGTCTACGGACAGATTCGCGTTCTCTGTGTGGGGGATGAGACCGTGTACTTGACCCTCGCATTAAACCCCGCGATTCAGCAGAGACCGAATGCGGACTATACCATTCTGCCTTCAACCGCTTCCGCTGAGGAGTTAGACAATCTGCCGCTAACGGAGTATGACCTGCTCGTATTGGCAGACTTGCCGGCACTGTCAAGTCAGATTCAACAGCGGCTACAAGCGTTTATGCGTGAAGGGAAGGGCATCATTTATTTCGTGGACGAAGGCATTGATACAGCAAGTTACAACGCATTTGCCGATTGGTCACCGGTACGTTTCGGACAGCCGGCGACGTGGCAGCCGCCGCTCAGGTTGTCAAACTATCAGGCAGATCACCCCATCTTTGAGGTGTTTCATCCGGAGGATTTTACGGGCCAATATGCGCCACAGTTTTACCGCGGCTGGGTGGTGGACCCCGCTGAGGACGCGAGGGTTATTGCACAACTGAGTGATGGAACGCCTTTTCTCATCGAACGCAAAATCGACCTGGGCGTGGCGATGCTTTTTAATGTATCGGCAACCCGGCTGTCGGCCTCGAATCTACTGGTTAATCCGCATTTCCTTCCCTTGTTGCAGCAAACAATTCTGTATACAAAGGCGATTCAATCGGCCTATGAAAGAAACTTACGTGTCGGTCAATCCTACGTTGCAAACTATCGTCAGACGGGGGCAGCCACCGCGCGGATCAACCGGGTCGAAGATATGACCGATTCACCGGAAACGGTTTCGCTTGGGGAAGATGGTTCGCTCATTTTTAGTGAGACGAATGCCCCCGGCATTTATCAAGTTGAACTGCAGGGCAGAGATCGCCTGCTACGAGATTTTTTTGCCGTGAACATCGATCCTACGGAATCTGATTTACAGCGGCTCCCAATTCGGGAAGCGGCTGAACGAGTTGGGGCGCAGACGAACCTGATCCCGGAATCAGAAGCGTTAGATCAGATCCTCAACGCATACCGCATCGGCAAAGAGATCTGGAGTGAGCTCTTGCTGGTCGCGCTCATCTTGATGTTGATCGAAGGTTTTCTATCCAATCACGAACGCGCAATTTCTGATGATTCCGTGCCGAGCCGGGCATGAAATCGATTTTAGAGCTCAGGTGTTCAGAAATGAGCGAACACCTGATACCCGCTTTGCTTTGCCGATGAAATTCCTTTATCCACTGATTTTCCTCATTTTCATTGCCTTCTCTCAGACCCTACTGGCCGATTCGTCTCGCATCCGGAATGTCATTCTGACCGGGAATGAAGCGTTCTCCAGCGATGAGCTCCAGAGCTTGATGCACACACAAATTGGGGAAGATTACAGTGAAGCACTACTACGACAGGACTTCGACCAAATTATCACGTTCTATCAGGAACATGGGTTCCGGTTTGCTCGAATCGATGAGAGTCGTCTGTTTATCAAAAAGTTCTCCGAGGGGGTTTATCTACGCATTCACATCGATGAGGGAAAGATTGGAAAAATCACGGTGTCGGGGAACCAGCGAACTTGGACTCGCGTCATCATTCGAGAGCTACTTTTCCAGGTCGGCGACATTTACACATGGGAAGATGAATTGGAAAGCGAGCGCATCCTGCGCCGGAAACGTTATCTGGGCAGCGCGGAGATTCTTGCCACGCGCGAGCCCAAGACGAAGCTTGTTTGGATCGAGGTCGAAGTGACCGATCTGTGGACATTTATCCCTGCTCTGGATGTACCCACCTTCAGTGAGAGCAACTCCGGTTTTTTAGTAGCGCTTTCGGATTCGAATGTGTTGGGGTCGGGTGATCGGGCCCGCCTCCGCTATCAATTGATTCGCGAGGAAGGAGAAAAGACGCGCCGTCTCGTCAGCGGTGGATATACGGAGTCTCGCCTGTTTGATTCGCATTGGGAATTTGATGGCGTATACACGCAAAAGCGGGAGGGGAATTCATGGGAGGTTCGGCTGCGACGGCCCCTGTATTCGCTTCAGACGCGCTGGAGTGCGGATTTCCGTACTTCCGAGTCCGTTGATGAAATCCGCTGGTATGAGCATGGGACAAAAACGGACACCTTTGAGCGGAATGCGCATTCCCAGTCAGGCACGCTCATCCGCTCGTTTGGTGACCGGCAACAGCAGACACAGATTGGGCTTTGGGCTTTATCTCGTCGATCTAATTTCCAACAGATTGAAAAACTTGCACCTTCGGAGGCGAACTTTGAGGACAGAGATGTGAAGATGATTGGGGTTCTGTTTGGGCATAGACACACTGAATTTATCCGGGCGCGCTTTCTCAATCAAATGGGGCGTGTTGAAGATGTTCATATCGGATATGGGTACAGCGCGTCAATTGGTCACGCCTCACCGTTGTACGGTTCAGATCGCTCGCAAACAAACTTGAGCGTTGCCTTCAATATCTCACAAGCGCACCAGGATATGCTTTTTCTCAATGCCAGCACAGACCTCACAACACGTTTTACCAAGCGGCAGATTGAAGATTCCGTCTTCAACGCAACAATCAGAGCCATCCGCAAGAATCTGTTCCATCAGACCCTTGCTGCACAAATTTCGACGGTGATGGGATTTGGACTCGATGGCGAAAGGCAAGTCATCTTGGGCGGAGAGAATGGATTGCGAGGATATGACACGCGGCAGTTCAGCGGCGAAAAAATGATTCGATTGAATGTCGAAAGCCGGATGATTTTCTGGGAACATTCTTTGCTTGTGGTAGGATCGGCGATTTTTGCAGATATGGGTTATATCTGGAATGGGGAGGAATTCAACTTGGGCGATGTGAAGCGGAGTGTGGGAGCGGGGCTAAGATTTAGCATCCCCAAGCTGAACGGATCGCGGGTTTTCCGCATGGACCTGGCATATCCGTTAGATGGACCAGAAAAGCTGTCCTTCAAACCAATTCTCACATATGCGATTGGCCATGCGTTTTAGGAAATCACTCGATTCGCGATATGGCGATGCTAAACCAACCAAGTTTGGGGGGAGACCAAGAGGGGGGCGACCGGTAGTAGCCATCATAATCCGCAAATGCACTTACCTTTGACATGAGCCAATCTTTGTTCATCGTTTTCACCCTCTTCCCTTTCCGCCTCACAGCTTAGGTTTAACGGTCCCCACCATACATCTTTTCAATCAAGTCCTTGTACTTCTCGATAATCACCCTCCGCTTGAGCTTGAATGTGGGTGTCATCTCCCCGGCTTCCTGTGTAAATTCGCGTTCCAGCAAGGTGAACATCCTGACCTGCTCGAAATCGGCAAACTGGGTTGAATGGTCATTGATTTCGCGCCGGATGAGTTGCTGAATCTCTTTCCTCCTGATGAGCGCTGACATGTCATCCGTTTCAAGCTGGTTCTCTTTCGCATAATCCTTGATTGCATCGAAACTTGGCACGATGAGCGCGGCGATACTTTTGCGTTGATCACCGATAAGCATGATTTGGCTGATATACAGGCTCTGCTTTAGCTGATTCTCGATCGGTTGTGGCGCAACGTTTTTCCCGTTGGACAAGACAATGATATTCTTTTTTCGATCTGTAATTTTCAGAAAACCGTCCGAATCAATCTCCCCGATGTCGCCGGTGTGAAACCAGCCGTCTGCATCGATGGCTTCCGATGTCTCCTCCGGCTTGTTGAAATAGCCCTCCATGATGTGAGGCCCCCGCGATGAAATCTCGCCATCCTCTGCGATTCTTACCTCCACGTTCGGAATTACGGGACCGACCGTACCGAACTTCCACTGATCCGGGCGATTCACACTAATAACCGGAGCGGTTTCCGTCAAGCCGTATCCTTCGAGGATTAGGATGCCCGCCGCATGAAAAAACTCCGCAATCGATTTCGGCAGCGGCGCCCCCCCAGAAACGAAGAAGCGGAGCCGCCCACCGGTTGCTGCATGGAGTTTCTTGAAAACCAGTTTGTTGGCAAGACCTGCCTTCAGCCGTAAGATCGGAGATGGCTTCCTTTTCTGTTGTATCGCCTGACTGACTTTTGCACCAACGCCAACGCTCCAGTAGAAAATCTTCTGTTTGATCGATGAGCCTTCCCGGACAGCACGAATGATCCGTTCATGCATCATTTCATAGAGGCGCGGAACGCTCGCCATAACAGTGGGTCGCGCTTCTGTCATATTTTTAGCGACCGTGAATGGACTTTCGGCATACGCCACGGTCGCGGCACAAGTCAACGGCAGATAGTGCCCCGTCATCCGCTCAAAGACGTGCGCTAAAGGTAGAAAGGAGAGAAAGACGTCTTCGTGCGTAATGTCTAAGATCTCCAGGCAGGCGCGCACGTTCGACACAAAGTTGCTGTGGGTCAACATTGCCCCTTTTGGATCACCCGTTGTCCCGGAGGTATAAATAATCGTAGCGAGGTCATCGGGGGCAACGGCCTCACGCGCGCTTTCGTAGACATCATCGCCGTTCTCAACCTTCCTCCCAAGCTCGTAGACCTGATCGAAGGTAAGGACCTCCTCATCCGTTTCTGCCTCAATGAGGTCGAAGGTAATCACATGTTGGACTGCTGGCACATCCGCTTTGAAGGCGTTGACTTTTTGAAACTGCTTTTCGCTCGATACACAGATTATTTTCGCGCCCGAATCCCTGACGATGTACTCTACCTGAGCGGAGGTCAAGGTCGAGAACATCGGGACGTTCATGCCGCCCGCAGCAAGGATGGCCAGGTCTGTAATCGCCCACTCCGGTCGGTTTTCGGACAAAAGCGCAACGCGATCCCCTTTCTGAACGCCAAGTTCGATCAGACCTAAGCAGAAGTGCTTGACCCTCTTCCCGAGTTCTGCGTAAGAGATGTCTTGATAGGCGCCATCGATTTTGTATGATAAAGCCGCCTTTGACCCGTGTTGCTGAATTGTATTTTGCAGTGTATGGTTAATCGTTATTCTGTCCATTGTCGCTCTCCCTCTCGATTTCAAAGTCTTCCGGAATTATAGCGTGCTCCAACGAAAGCCGTCAACAGGAATTTCTACGCCGCTGCTTTAACTTGACTTTGTCAAGTTAATCCTTGCAATTCTATGAGGAGTGTGATAAGATGAAACTTATTATATTGTGCATCCACGCGGATGATTGCAGCACCTGAGCGCAGGAGGACAAGATGGTTGATCAAGGTCATAATTCTCCGTTGAGTTCATCGGAGGATGTGGCTGATGACTCAGTTTCTTAGGAGAGACCTCTGCTTTGGCGACATCTCGTAGCCAGAGTCCGCAGTTGAACAACGATGCGTAAGAAACTCCTCAAGTTATACGATCGCCTCTATGCCGAGTACGGCCCGCAAAATTGGTGGCCCGCTGAAACGCCATTTGAAGTGGTTGTCGGAGCAATCCTCGTCCAATCGACCGCCTGGGCCAACGTGGTCAAGGCGATCGATAATCTCAAAGCCGCAGATCTGCTCACTCCCGACCGGCTGGCCGGAGTGTCGCCGGATGAATTGGAAACGCTCATTCGCCCATCAGGATACTACCGGGCTAAAGCGAAGAAAGTCCAAGCGTTCCTGTCACATTTGCGGGAGCGTCACCGAAATCGGTTGGATTCGTTATTCGCAACAGATCTACAGGCGCTTCGGGAGGAGCTACTTTCCATCTACGGAGTCGGCGAGGAAACGGCGGACTCGATCTTGCTCTACGCGGCGGAGAAGCCAATCTTCGTTGTTGATGCGTACACCGACCGTTTGTTCAGGCGTCTGGGCTGGATCAGCGGTAAATATCATTATAGCAGCCTTCAAGAAGTCTTTATGGACTCCCTACCCCACGACCTTCAGTTATTCAACGAATACCACGCTCTGATTGTGCGTCATGGCGCTGCAACGTGCCGGAAAATACCACGATGTGGGGCATGTGTGTTGCTTCATCAGTGTCCAACCGGAAACCAATAAACCCATAGAAAAATGAGGATACGCGCTCAGGTGAAGCATAGGCATTTCTCCGTATCCCTGCTATGCATTCCGTTTTACGTTTCTCCCCTTCCAGTCTTTCTTTCCAAACATCCCAATGAGAACGCAGATCAGTACATAGGTCACCTGGAATGGATGAATGAAGGGAAAAAGCTTGAGCAGTCTTTATCATACCAGAGCAATGGATTATGCATCCATGTTGCATTCGTGGACATCCATCGAAGGTCAGGTGAATGATAATGGATTTCCGTCGCCAAAAGCCGAAAAATGGAACACGGCCAGCGAGAGATCATTACGCCGGTTTACGCGAAAAAATGGTACGTGAACAGATTCAGAGGCGTGGGGTTAAAGACAAAAGGGTACTCGAAGTGATGCGGAAGATACCGCGTCACCTATTCGTTGATCCGGATAACATGGACTTCGCTTACGAAGACAATGCGATGCCGATTCAGTGCGAACAGACAATCTCTCAGCCTTACATCGTTGCGCTGATGACAGAACTGTTGGAGTTAGATGGATGCTCGAAAGTGCTTGAAATCGGCACGGGGTGTGGGTATCAGACCGCTGTGCTGGCGAAGATTGCGGCGCAGGTATATACCGTCGAGATTATCCCAGAGCTAGCGGAAATCTCGTGGAAGCGGCTAGATGCGTTCGGCTATCAGAATATTCATAAGAAACTCGGTAACGGGTATCGCGGCTGGCAGGAACATGCGCCTTATGACCGGATTACCGTGACCGCTGCACCGGAGAAAGTGCCGGATTGCCTCATCGAACAGTTGGCTGAGGGGGGATGCATGATCCTCCCAATTGGCGATCTCTATCAAGATTTGGTGCGCATCCGCAAAACCGAAGACGGCATCGAGCGGGAAACAATCACCGGCGTTCGCTTCGTCCCGATGACCGGCGCACCGGCTTGAGAACACGACATCAAATATCAGACTTTGCTCACGCCTACCTCGCGTACTGAAAAAAGGAGATGAGGTGTTACAACAAGCATTCAAAGAATTACTTCAGTTTCTATCCACGACCACCGGCTTCTGGACATTACTCGGAATTGGCACCGTCATTGCCCTCGGGGCGATCTATCATCAGAAGCGGCAGATCCCCGGGTTGACGGCTGAATTCCTGCCGGAAGAGACGTGGTTTATTAATCGGGATGACAACCATCGGCTCGCCATCATCGTTTCCTTGCGGCTCATTAACAAATCTGGCGGCCCGGTTCGCATCCAGAATTGCAAACTCAGCGGCTATTCCCCCAAAGATGCGCCGCCGGAACTTATCCTGGATGGGTATGACAAAACCATTGAGCTCGAATACCCAAAGCACGATCTGTTCCGTCCGGGAGAAGAGTACATCGTCAACCCCTATACAGAACAGCAGATGTGGGTCTTCTACGAATCGAGTGCTGTAACCATGACCAACATACTCCACACCCCCATTATCCTCAAAGACGCCAATCGGAAACGGAAGTCTGTCCACGTCACTATTCCGCGCAATATGCAGCAGATCACGCTCTACCGAGAGGCGGCGATGCGGTAGTAAGTTTCCGATCTGCGTTGCTGCGCGGAACTCGACAAAATTTCTGATTTTCTCACAGATCGGATGATACCATTGGTAATCAATCCAACGTCCATCAATTCGCGAAAGGAAAGAGATCAATTAATATGAGCTTTCACTTCAGAGACGGTTATCTCTACTGTGATGAATTACGGATCAAAGACATCCAGGAACAGATCCCGGAAAGCCCGTTTTACCTGTATAGTCTCAGACAGATTACCGAAAATTATAGGGCTTATGCCGCCGCCCTCGAAGGTATCGAGTCGATTATCGGATATGCCATCAAAGCCAACAACAACCTGGCGATTCTCAAGCATTTACGTGAGCTGGGAAGCGGCGCCGTGTTGGTGAGCGGCAATGAACTGAAAATGGCTTTAGCGGCGGGGTTTGACCCCAAGCGCACGGTGCTGAATGGAAACGGCAAGACAATCAATGAACTGATCTTTGCGGCGGAGCACGGTGTGATGATCAACATCGATAGCGAGTTCGACCTGGAACATATTCAACAAGCCGCGCGAAAGCTCGGAAAACCGGTCGGTGTGTTCATCCGCATTAATCCGGATGTAGACCCCGAGGTGCATCCCTATGTGTCGACGGGGATTAAGAACTCCAAATTTGGCATCCGAAATGAACAGCTCCACTGGTTTCTCAATCGCATTCAAGCGGATCCCCTGCTCAATCTTGTCGGCGTCCACTGCCATCTCGGATCAACCATCAAGAAGATATCGATATTCCGCGATGCCACAGCCCTGATGATGCAATTCATCGAAGTCATACGCGCGGAGGGATTCAATCTGAAGTACCTGAATATCGGTGGCGGATTGGGCATCGATTATGAAAAGAGGGGAGAAGTCTTGCCCACCCCGGCGGACCTCATCGATTCTATCCGTGATCTATTGACCGATGAGGTGGTGCTTATCATGGAGCCGGGCAGGTCGATTATTGGAAATTCCGCTGTGTTTGTCAATCGCGTGATTGGCGAAAAAACGAACGGAAACAAGCATTTTATCGTCATTGACGGAAGCATGGCGGAGTTGATCCGGCCGAGTTTGTATGATGCGTATCAGCATATCGATTTCATTGAGCCGATCGATGGCGAAGTGAAAACCTATGACGTTGTGGGCCCCGTCTGTGAATCGGCTGATTTTCTCGGCAAAGACCGAGTACTCCCCGCGCCTCACGAAGGCGCCGGGCTTGTGGTCTACGATGCCGGGGCGTACTGTTACGCGATGAGCTCCAATTACAACCTCAAGATGCGCCCGCCAGAGTATCTTGTCGATGGAGATCGATTCATCCAGATTCGCCGCACGGAGACATTTGACGATTACATGCGGCTGTTTGATGGGTTAACTTAAACCTGAAGAAATGGGTAAATGCGTCGCGGCATGTTCATTTGTACTCAACACCGTGCTCAATTGCGTTCTTGTACAGATGTCATCCTGAGTGTAGCGACTTTCGCTTCGCTCAAGATGACAGGCCAAAACGATAGTTTGTTTTTGAAAATTAGTTAATGTCTAATGAGGCATAGCAAAACTTATAGTCAACCTACGTATGAAAGCCATGCCGAGGCTTGGTATTGCAGGATAGGAGGCCGGTTGTATGAGCATCTATTATCACGGCACGACACAGCGGAATGCGAGAAAGATTGCTCAGGTCGGTTTTCTCCCGAAGCCGCCGTCTCGGGCGGTCTGGTTCACAACGAGTCGGGCGTATGCGGCTCGACGTGCGAGACACAAGGCGAGTCGAGGACGCGATCGCCCAATCGTGCTGCGATGCGAGTTCCAGCCGCAGCAACTCACCCAACGTCTGGGGAAGGGGCGGGTTACCGGTAAAGGTAGCGTGATTGCTGTCAGGGCCGCGTTACCACCGACGGTGCTGCGCTCGTCTCCGATGTTGGACATCCCGTCAGCGCCCGAAGACCTCGCCGCGTGGGTAAACGAACTGCTCGGGCTCAAGCCGTACAAAGGAGCGAGCCGGCGGCATCCAGGCATCGATCGGCTGGCGAATTGGGTAGTCAACCGTCTGACCGCCGCTACTGGCGGGAACCAAATCAGTAACGGCGAACTCTTGCAGAAGGCGCGTCAATGGCTGCCGGAGTTTTTCAGAGATGTTGAGATCGATCCGGAGACCCTTCGTGTCCATCGTAAGATTCAGGGCTTCGAACTTGAACCGGAGCCAGCCGTAGCAAAAATAGATCCACGGGAAGAGGAGGCGTTCGACTGCCTCGCCGCCTCGAAACCCACGCGACGCATCCGGGGGCTCAAGCTGTTAGCGGAACTTGGGGATGCGGATCTCTTCGACTGGTGCACGATGTACTTTGAAGACGAGTCTCAAGAGGTGGTTATCGCTGCTTTGCAAACGACGCTTCGGTGTGACGGCGGAGATGCGGAGGTCATTCGGCCGTTTGCTGAATCTGAAGACAAGCGGGTACGCGCCGCTGCAATTGCCGCGCTTGCCAAGCACTCAGATGAGGAAGCACCTCGCTGGTTTGAGCGAGGGCTGAAGGATCGCGAGGCTTGTGTACGCCTTCAGACAGCCACACTCCTTCCGCAGCTGAACTTGACTGAACATCAAGATCTCTTTGAGCTCGCACTTTATGATCCCAACCCGGAGATTAAAAGGCTTGTACGAAAAATCACAGATGGCAAGGGTTTTCACGAGATGAGGTGGTAGCGGACTGGACGCATCAAGGTTGCACAAGGCGATAACTCGGATTGCACAGATCGCAATTGCCGCAACGATAGGCTTCCTCGACCGTCTCGCCGAAATATCGCCGCACGAGTCGTCCACGACATTCATCCGCAAGCGCATAGAAGATAATCTGATCGATTTGACGATGTTTAGTACGAAGGTAGTCCTCAAACCCCATCTGATCCGCTGAAATTGAGGCGAACAGATCGCTATCCTGAAGCAATTCGATGAGCATCAGATCTTCCGCTCCCCAATATCTGAGGTACCCCTCGGTTTGCAAATCGATTAACCCCTCCATGAGCCAATCCGGACGCAAATCCAGTTCGCGACAGAAATCCAGAACGGACACCTCCGATCTAGACCGCAACCGGTGCAGTAGCGTCCGTTGTGATGGTTCATCAATCGCCCGCCGACCTGCAAGCGAAAGTGTACGAATCGAGAGTTTCGAGGGTACATTGTACAATCGTCGCAGAAAGCCGAGCTTCTCCAGATAGCTGAGCCCGACTCGAATTTTCGATTCGTTGAAACCGCTCAACCACTCCAACTCATCTGCCGCAGTCATTCGGAATTTGCTCACCGACGGGAAGGTTTCAATCAGCTTCAGGATCTTGAGGAGATCGCGTTTGTTGGGCGCGTTCTCCTTGACGAACCATTCATGCAACGCCCGATCCTCCGGACAATAAAACAACACACAGTGAGCAGTTTCACCATCACGCCCGGCGCGCCCTGCCTCCTGATAATACTCTTCGAGCGTCCCCGTCATGGTCCAATGAATAACATATCGGATGTCGGATTTATCAATCCCCATCCCGAAGGCATTTGTCGCGACAACGAGGTCTAAGCCATCAGCGCTATCGTCAAAAAACCGATCCTGCACACGCTTGCGATCAAACTCGGTACGCCCGGCATGGTAAAAGTCGACACGATGTGCACGGGATTGCAGGTACTGTGCGATTTCTTCTGTCTCACGCCGGCGACCCGCATAAACGATCCCCTTACCCTGAAGCTGTTGCAGGTATGCGCTAAGCAGCGCGTATTTTTCGGCATCTTCGGAAACTTCGCAAACGCTGAACTTCAGGTTGGGACGCTCAATACTGCGCAAAAAGGTCTTGTCCGGTGCGACCTCCAACTGACGCAGTATGTCCTCACGGACATCAGGCGTTGCGGTTGCCGTGAAAAGGGCGATTGAACGCGGGTGCAGGGCGCGTATAGCGTCACGGAGTGCGAGATATGCCGGGCGAAAATCATGCCCCCATTGGGAGATGCAGTGGGCCTCATCGATCACGAACAGGGAAATCGAGTGAGAATCGAGCAGGTCCACAAAGCGGCGACTGCGAAAACGCTCCGGCGCGACATAGAGCAACTTGAGTTCCCCGCGTTTTAGACGCCCTAATTCCGCACGATACTCCTCCCAACTCAGGCTGCTGTTGAGCAGCGCGACCTCGTGAATTCCTCGTCCGTGCAACCCATCTACCTGATCTTTCATTAGAGAGATCAGCGGAGAAACAATCACCGCCACTCCCGGCAGCATCAACGCCGGCAATTGATAACACAGGGATTTCCCGTAAGCCGTCGGGAAAGCAGCAAGGACATTATTGCCCTCCAGAATCGTCTCCACAACTTCGCGTTGACCCTCCCGGAAATCCGCATGACCGAAATATCTCGCGAGCGCCGCAAGTAATTCATCCGGCGCCGCGCTGTCATCCACCGAAATCGTGGGGGATTTCGGCAAATCCCCCGGTGCGTCAAGTAACTGATCGATGTTTTGAAGAAGAGCCTGTAAGTCTTTCATAACGCGGCCTTATTTGGCAGTGTCGAAAACAGAAACAGGCACCGTCCGGGAAATTTTCACCGGAGATGCCTGTATGCGGGAAGCAAAACCGTGCAATGCTTCGTTCTTAGTCTTTGAATCGAAAGCGGATAATATGAAACAGCGCCGCAACCCCGTCTTTCCAACTTACTTTTTTCCCTCCAGCATAATCTCTGCCCCTGTAGGTAATCGGTATCTCAAGAATACGGCATTTCCGTTTGGCAAGCTTTGCGGTGATCTCTGGCTCAAAACCGAACCGATCAGAACGTAACGGGATTTCACGCAAAATCGAAGTTCGTATCACTTTGTAGCAGGTTTCCATATCCGTGAGTTGCAGACCGGTAAACAGGTTCGAGATAAAGGTTAGAAACTTATTCGCGGCATAGCTCGAAAGCAGCGCTCGCTGTTTTCCCACTGTGAAACGCGAACCGTACACCACATCCGCTTCCCCGGCTAAAATGGGTTGAATCAGCTTCGGGTAATCCTGCGGGTCATACTCCACATCCGCATCCTGAATAATCGTTACATCGCCGGTCACATGCTGAAACCCTGTCCGCAACGCCGCGCCCTTTCCCTGGTTCACCTTATGGTGAAATATACGGATGGATTTATCGCCGGACGCTTCAATTTCCTTAAGAATCCCGTGAGTCCCATCCGTTGAGTAGTCGTCTATCAGGATGATTTCCTTCTCAATCCCGACATCAACAGCTTTCACCTGTCTGAGGATTTCGTGCAGTGTGTCAATCTCATTATAGACGGGAATAACAATCGATAGCTTATGGCCCATGCAAAATGCCCAATCTTATCGGATCTTTCGATTCAATGGCGGACTCAACTTATATCGCAGTAGCATAACATATCTGCCACATCGAATCAAGTGCATTGCACAGGTCGAAACCCTCGTCCGCAGAAATCCCAAAACCGATTCAGGGATTAAACGCCCACTCAAGCTTCTCATTTTTCAAATAGGGGAGCAGAAGTGTCTGAAGGCGCCGATGGGCATGGTGGAGATGCGCTTTGATCGTGCCTTCAGACCTGTCTAATCGCGCGGCGATCTCTTTCAATTGGAGCCCTTCCTGATACCGAAGATTGAAGACACGTTGCTGTCCGGGCGGGAGTTGGCGTACCGCTTGACCGATAATTTGCCCAAGCTCTCTAGTTTCCGCTTGATCAGGCGGCAAGGGCTTTACATCGTTGAATGCATTCTCGTCATTCCCCCCCGTGGGTAAATCCTCAATGGATAAAGTTTGCTTGCGGTTCTGTTGGCGAATGAAGTCAATACAAAGATTAATGGCAATCCGATAGAGCCAACTATAGAATGCGGACTGACGCTTGAAATGAGGCAGGGCTTGAAACGCTTTAATAAAGACCTCTTGGGAAAGATCTCGCGCAGTTTCAGGGTTGGAGACGTATTTGTAAACCAAATTATAGACTTTTCCCTGATATTTAATGACAAGCTCATTAAAAACTTCCTGTTCACCGTTCTGGAACCGTTCGACAAGTTCCCTTTCATCCGTGAGTGAAAGGCCGTGTGTCGACCATACGGGTGCAGTATAATTTTTTGACCCAACCATTATAGCGTTCTCCTTCTTGGGGGTGGACGATGCGTAGCAGATTGCAGACCTCGTGCGAGGTAAATGCAGTTCTTTTATAACACACCCACTCTCCCCAGTTGTTCCTTTTTTTCAATGTGTTAAAAACAAAATTTGAAATGTGAAACTATAAGTGTAACGCGAAGGCAATTTGCTGATTCGATGTTTCTGCTTGACATCGTGCCAAAATCTCAGCTATAGTTATGTGCTGAAATGGTAAGCGACGGGTGCTTTTCCCTGTTTACTTAAACGCAAGCATATTGCCACTGATTCCCACAAATCTCTATGCGTCGCTATCGCATTCAAAACAAGATTGTCCTCCCATTCATACTGCTCTTTACGGTCGTTGTTCTCGTTGTTCCACTTATCACGATCATGCTCTTTGATCGAAAATACGATGAGCAGTTCAGCCTTGAGACGCAAGAGTGGTTAAAGGTGATTGTGAGCACCACCTATATCCATGACCCCCAAAAGGTCAAGGAAGCATACGGCGCAGAAGTCATGATTGTCGGTGTCGATAACACCATTAATTCTTCAACCCTCGAAGGGGATTGGTCAACCTTCTCGGCAGAGATGAAATTTCCGGAAGCGCGGGAACGGATAGAGGCCTCGAACGGAGAGTTCGTTTTACAGAATGTGAAGGTTGGTGGAAGACTTTATAAAGTCATCTATTATCCGCAGAAGGCGCGTCGATTGTACTGCTTGATGCGTCCAATGGCCAAGATCGCCGATGCGAAACGGCAGGCGACGCTATGGATGCTCGGAATCGCGCCCGTCGTTATTTTATTGGTTGCACTCATCAGTCATCTTATTGGTAAAAACCTCGCGGATCCGATTAAGGAACTGGTACAATTCACGCGGCGAGTCGCCGAAGGCAATCTCAAGGGGCAATGCAAGGTGAAAACCCATGACGAGATTGGCGATCTGACCATTGCGTTTAATCAGATGACCCGTGACCTCCGGAATTCGCGGAATGAACTGATACAAGCTGAACGCCTCGCGACAGCGGGGAAAATGGCGGCATCATTTGCCCATGAAATCCGGAATCCGCTTTCATCAATGCGGATGTTAGCGCAAATGCTGATGCGAAAGAAAGAGCTCCCGGAATCGCGACGGGCCCAGTCGATGCGGTACATCCTCGAAGAGATCGAACGGATCGATGTCATGGTCAAAGGATGGATGGATTTTGCGCGTCCCGCAGCTCTCGACCTTGCCCCGAACAATCTGAATCAAGCCTTGCAAGAGGTACTGGATCTGATGGAAGCCAACCTGAGCCACCATCAGATTTTGCTGCTCAAGAAGTTTGACGCTAATCTCCCACCCGTTCCATTTGACCGGGATAAGCTGAAACAGGCATTTATGAACATCGTACTCAACGCGACAGATGCCATGCCAGAGGGCGGCACCCTGGAGCTCTCGACAATGCAGGATTCGGACTGGGTTCGCATTGACCTCCTAGACACGGGAGTTGGCATCCCCCCGGAAAACTTAAATCGGCTTTTTGAGCCCTTCTTCACAACAAAACCACAAGGAACCGGGCTGGGGTTGGCGAATGCGAAACGTGTTCTTGAACAGCACGGTGGGGATATACAGATGGAAAGCGTCGTTGGCAAAGGGACGACGGTATCTTTGTGGCTGCCTTTAACTACTGCTAATACCATTTTGACTTAGAAATGCGCCTTTTCCTTCCCCCTCACCCGGCCACCCTCAGCCGGGTAGTTTACCCCGAACTTTGAGGGGCAAGTTTCTCCTTCCCCCTCCTCTGTCACTGTGTGACATCTCCTCCCACAAGGGGAGGAGAAATAAGGAACAGAATTTGTCAGAGGGAGAGGAGAGTTGATACGCCTTCCCCCTCGATGGGGGAAGGTTGGGATGGGGGTGATAACAGCCTCATTTCAAACTACAATTGGTATAAGTCAACGTAAATGTATTCCGCCTCACAATGGACCAATTGAGCGCCGTGGAAACTCGCTCATCGTTTTTGAAAGCGATAGAGCACACTTTGAACAACTTGAGGCGTATCTTAATTCCGAAAATCTTGATGAGCAAGTGGAATTATTAGAGCCACGTTTTATGAAATCTTCTGGGGAGTTTAGGGCTAAACCGACGAGGAACAAGCTGAAAGGAACGGTAAAATACGACCCTGCGAAAATCGTTCGCTATCCATTCAAACCGTTTGATGTACGTTTAGCGTATCTGGACGCTGACCTTCAACCTCTATTCTCAAGACCAAGCCCAAGTCTGTTAGATCTCCGAACTATTGAGCAGAATGCCTTCTTCATTACCCGTGATACAGCAGACAAAAGTCCAGAAGGAACACCATTTTATTTTTCAACATTGGTTTGTGATTACGATTCCATCTCAGGTCATGCACGTCACTTTCCCTTTCGTCTCCGCCCCAAGCCATCACACAAAAAAGCCCCCCCCACAAGTTGTGCTGTTCGAGGAAGCAACGGACACACCCATCGCCAACCTCTCCCCTGCCGCCCGTGACTATCTCGCCACGCTCGGCATCACCCACCCGGACGCGGACGCCGAAACCGCCGGGCTGATCTGGATGCACGCCCTCGCCATCGGCTACTCGCCGG
>JAPUIP010000551.1 GCA_027296925.1 Candidatus Poribacteria bacterium
CCCCAATACTATTTCTGAGTTGCATTGCATCAGGCTTCTGTATGGCACAGGATCGACCCGAGAGGAGTGAAAAATTGGACAAGCCGTTCTATATCTCTCAAGGGGAACTGAGACTCAAATTCAGCCATGGAAACGGAAAACGTATGCTCTCGTTTGGGAAGGCGAAGCTGAAGCCGAATGAATGGCGAGTACAATGCAAACAGAAGCTATCCGATTTGCTTGGCCTTCAACTGCCGCTTGTTGGGAGAAATGTCGCTGAATTACGAAGGCGCGTCATTGACGGGATAACTGTTGTCGCTCTCATAATGGATGTCAGCGAGGAGATGTCAATCCCCGGATATCTTCTTCTGCCCGAAAAGCCTACGGACGACCACAGAGCTGTCATCGCTATACATGGCCACGGAACAGTTGAGCCCTGCATTGGGTCTTCTGAGGATTATCACCACTCATTTGCGCTGGAGCTGGCTAAAAACGGACATATCGTTTTGTGCCCTGAACTTCGTGGATTTGGCACCCTCAAAGACGTTGCGTTGTATAGCAAGGGTAGGCGGATGGACTATTGGAACTGGGGAAATCACATGGCGTATTCTCTGGTGTCGGATGGCGTGATCCACGGAAAGCCGCTCATTGGGGAAACTGTAGCGGATTTGCTTCGGTGGGAAGACTGGCTTGCCAGCAAGAATAACATCAGGACGATTGATGTCGCTGGAATTTCTTACGGGGGAGATCTGGCGCTCATTTACCCCGTGTTCTCCAGTCGGGTTGACCGGATTTTTGCCAGCGGAACTTTAGGTTCCTTTTCTGTTATCTTCAGTCACTGTTATAATGCTCCGGCACACGCGATTCCTGGAATCCTTCTTTGGATGGACCGGAGTGACATTGCCGGTCTCAACGCACCCAGACCGCTTGCCATCCACTATGGAGAATTGGATAAGCCAGGTCCTAATAATTTTTCCGCCTCTTACAATCAAACCGTTCCCAAATCACTTGAAGAACTGAAGAGTATTTACAGAATGTTTGGTGCTGAGAGTCAAGTTTCGTTGGTCGTATCCCCAGGTAAAAAGCATGAAATGGACAATGATCTTCTCATAGAATTCTTAAAGCCAAAGAATATGGACTAGCGGGAGCACCTCAGCGAAATGAGAGTCAAAGACCTAATTGAAAAGCTCAACGCATTTGACCCGACTTTGAGGGTGGTTACCCCGGGATTTGATGAGTTTGATTTCGAGGATGTCCAAACCGTTGAATTGGTGAAGGTGGTTTTCCACGATGAAAAAAAACGATTCCACGGTGGACGGCATAAAGAATCTGCTCACGGTATTGAGGCGGTGAAGGTTGATTGGCAGTAGGACGCATTGAAGAGGATTTCCCAATTCGACCAGCCAGATGTACTCAATGCCCGCGCATTTTAAGTGATGCGCGATACCGCTACCTTCCGGTTGCAATGTCCAATCCCTAGGCCCATAGTTGAATGTCTTCCATAGCCTCAGCTACCATCTTTTCTGAACACAAAAATGGGCAGATCACAAACTCATTTTCTCTTACCAACCCAATCCACTGCGTTTTTCATGATCTGTTGCATTGCTTTGCTGTCGTACATGTCACGAAAGGGTGAAGACAAAGGGTGAGGGCGTTCCGTTATTAAATGTGTGAGAAGATTTCCCCAATTGTTGACATAAGTTAAGCGAATCGTTACGTTTCACGTTTCACGCATTGGAGGTCAAAGATGGACGAATGGATGCAAATTGCACAGACCCAAGAAATCAAACCGGGCACAAGCAAAGTGATTCAGCGGCAAGGTTTTCGTGTGGCCGTGTTCAACGTCAACGGACAATTTTACGCCGTCGATGCCATAAATTGCCCGCTAGAGACAGCACAGCGTGGGAAGGCGGCTTTGGAGGGATGCGCCTGGCGGGAGATGCCCTCGGCTTTGACCTACAAAGTCAGAACGGACGGAGAAGTAGTTCAAATTGCTGTGCCCCAGAAGGAGGAAGAACAACATCGACGCCGCGAAGTTCTTGAAGATACTGTTCCACAGGGCGTCGGCGAACCGGATATAATGGCCCAGATCCTCGCTTCCATTCATCGTGGCAAGACCTTCGATGAGGCACTTGAGAACATCTATGTCGGGCTTCAGCAGATCGTGGAGCACAATCGATTAGGGCTCGCTTTCATTGACGCTGTGAACGACAAACTGGTTTTTGTGAAGGCCAAATCCGATCGGACAATCCTTCTGAACACCGGTTTTTCAGTGCGGGTGGCGGGGTCAGTCTTTGAGCAGATGTTCAAGTCGGGGAAACCTTCTTTTATCGACGATTTGCATCAAACCCTTGCCGAAGGTTCAAGTACTTGGGCTCAGTTCCTCGTTGAGGAAGGCATGCGCTCAAATTTGATGTTCCCTCTCTTTTTTGATCAGACGCCTGCTGGAGTGATGTTTTTCGCCAGTACCGTTCCATGTGCGTTTTCATCGGAGCAAGTTGAATTGCTTTCCCGGATTGCCCGGGAGGTGGCAATCTCCTTTAGCCAGAGCGGACGATGGGTCAGCGATCTGGCACAGAGCAACGCGCAATTTCGTCTATTTTTCGACTCGTGCGACGATGGGATTTTCATCTGTCCGGCCCCCGACCAACCGTTTGTGACCTTCAACGACAATCTCTGCACATGGCTCGGATACTCGCGGACTGAACTTTCTAATCTCTTGTTGCACAACCTGATGAGCGACAAAGAATTCCGACGGATCAAGAGACTTCTTGAGTCGCTTTTGCCGAACGCAGAACCGATCGTATTTCAAACCGAATTTATCAGAAAAGATGGCAGCACACTTCCCCTGGAAATTCGAGCGGTACTTTTCTCCCACCGCGGAACGTCTCTGATTCACGGTTTCGCCCATGACCGCTCGGAAGTCAAAGCACTGCACGAACGGCTGAAAAGTCAGTACGCCTTTGAGGGCGTCATCGGTAAGAATCGAAAGATGGTTGAGATTTATGAGTTTATCCAGCAAATCGCGCCACTGTCCACGACGATCTTACTTCAGGGCGAGAGTGGCACGGGCAAGGATCTGGTCGCAAAAGCCGTTCATCACAAGAGCTCAAGAAAGCAGAAGCCATTTGTGCGCGTCAATTGTGGGGCGTTGGTCGATAATCTGCTGGAGAGTGAATTGTTCGGGCACGTCAAAGGGGCATTTACGGGTGCCACTGTGACCCGCAAGGGGCGCTTTGAGATGGCGGATGGGGGAACACTCTTCTTAGATGAAATCGGGGAATTGAGTCCGGCGACACAGCCGAAGCTGCTCAGAGTTTTGCAGGACGGAGAGTTTGAAAAGGTCGGTTCAACAACGACTCAGAAGGCGGACGTCCGGGTCATTGCCGCAACCAATCGCGATCTTCTCGCCGACATTGACGCGGGACGTTTCCGGCAGGATTTATACTATCGGCTCAATGTCGTTAAAATTGTGTTGCCTCCGCTGAGGGAACGGCGGGATGACATTCCGCTGCTCATTACGCACTTTATCGAGAAGTTTAACCGGCAAACCCAAAAGTCGATCATGGATGTTTCTCCCGAGGTTTATGAGATTCTGATGGAATATCCGTATCCCGGAAACGTGCGGCAGTTGGAAAACATCATCGAACATGCTTTTGTTAAGTGTGATACGGAATTTATTGAAAAGAAGCACCTGCCCGCAGAATTAACAGATCCTATGGCTGATATTTTGACGTTAGCGCTCATGTCGGAAAAACCCCTCGCCACACTGGAGCAAGAGCTAATCAGAAAGGTTTTAGCGCAGTGTGATGGCAGCCTGAAGCTTGGCGCGAAACGTCTGGGAATCAGCCGCACGACCTTGTGGCGGCGGCTCAAAATGGGGTAATTTACCCACAGCCAGAATTTCACTCCTGCTAACGGGCGGGTATACGGGGCGCAAGGATGGCGAAAAATTCAAGGTTATTCCCAACACGACAGCAA
>JAPUIP010000552.1 GCA_027296925.1 Candidatus Poribacteria bacterium
TTTTTGAAGTGGAAGTACAGTTTTTAGGGAGTTGTGAAACGATGAACCATCAGCATTCTACCCCACCCAAGCAGCGTCTCCTTGATGCGGCGACGTTCCTGTTCGCCCAGAAAGGTTATTCGGCCACCGGCGTGCGAGAAATCGCTCAAAGGGCGGAGGTGAATATTGCGATGATCAGCTATTACTTCGGATCGAAGCGCGGCCTTCTGGAGACGCTGCTTGATATGTTTTTCCAACGTTACCGAGAAATGGTAGAGCAGGTGATGAGTGGAAAAAACTCCCCAGAGCAGAAGATCCGTCAGCTGATCCGTGCACTTGTCTCCTCCTTCCGCGACAATCCAGATCTCGTCCGCGTCGCCTTTACGGAGATGCCTTTCGACCTGCCGGAGATTACGGCGTTCAGGGCGGGACATCTTCGGCAGATTGTTGACCTCGGCCAGTCCGAGTTGCTGCCGATGCTGCAAGAGAACCTGAATCACCCAATCCGCCCAGAGATTTTCGGGCCAGCGATGGTTGGGACGGTTGCCTTTCACTTTCTGCTGCGCCCGGTGATTGAAGCGGTTTTCAACCGTTCTACTGATGACGCATTCTACGCGGAGTATCCTGAGGCGCTAGCTGACCTATTTCTTTACGGCGTGTTGGGAAAGCGACCATCTGAGGATTGAGCAACAAAAAGATGAGGAACCGGAGATGATTTGGCCATGGTAAAGATTGGCAATGTAGAGATCGGCGATTTTCCGCTGCTATTAGCTCCTATGGAAGATGTGAGCGATCCCCCCTTTCGCGCTGTTTGCAAAAAATACGGGGTAGACTTGATGTATACGGAGTTCATCTCTTCTGAAGGACTCATCAGAAACGCCCAAAAAAGCCTCGCAAAGCTCGACATCTTTGAAGCGGAACGCCCAATCGGGATACAGATTTTTGGTAGTGATATAGACTCGATGAAAGAAGCGGTTGGAATCGCTGAAGGGGTTAGTCCTGATCTTATCGACATTAATTACGGTTGCCCCGTCAAAAAGGTCACGTGCAAAGGTGCGGGGGCAGGCATCCTGTTGGATATTCCAAAAATGGTCAAAATGACCCGGGAAATTGTCAAGTCTACCGGCTTGCCCGTCACTGTCAAAACCCGACTCGGCTGGGATGACAGGACAAAATACATTGCTGATGTGGCGGAGCGATTACAAGATGTTGGCATCCAGGCGATCGCGATTCACGGACGGACCCGCGTGCAGATGTACAGGGGCGACGCCGATTGGACATTGATTGGCGAGATCAAGAACAACCCTCGTATGAAGATTCCTGTTTTTGGGAATGGGGACGTGGATAGCCCACAGAAGGCGCTTGACATGCGCAACCGATATGGCGTTGATGGGATTATGATCGGGCGAGCCGCTATCGGTTATCCGTGGATTTTTGAAGAGATGAAACACTACTTTTCGACGGGACAATTGCTGACCGCGCCTTCCATCGGAGAGAGAGCTAGCGCGTTAACAAGACATTTAGATCTCTCCATTCAATGGAAAGGGGTGAGGCGGGGTATCCTGGAGATGAGAAAGCATTACCGGAACTATTTTAAGGGCATACCCAACATCAAGCCGTATCGCGAAAAATTAGTGAAAAGCAAGGATTATGACGAACTGACTCAGGTCATCAATGACGTAGAACGGCATGTGAAGGCCTGCTGTCCTCCTAATGGTTGATTTTAGCGAGGTTTCCCTGAATTCGTGGTTTGGTTAATAACCGATGGACAGTACAATCGCTGTCGCCAGGGTCGGGACGAAAACCTTCAGCAGATTGCGCTGTTCCAGAATAAGAAATGTAGTCAAATCGACCGACCTCTACCTTTATAATCCGACTCATTCCATTTTATCCCGGACGGTTTTCCTAAGAGGCCATCAGCAATTCAACAGCCTTGTCCAGATTCTCATCTTCAATTTTCAATTTCACAAGCTCAGCCTCACGTTTCACATACTGGAGGGTATGCTCAAGATTCATCGGGCCGGCAATCTCCTGGATGATTTTGTGCAGACGTTTGATATCCGTTTTCTTGAGGCGAGTCTGATTTTCCACCGTCGCGTAGAGATCCGCGGCATCCGTCTGCTTTTGGGGAAGCGGTTGTTCTTCCTTGGCTGCCGGCACAGCTTTAGGTGGAGCTGTCGTTGAGGCTTTTTTCCTTGACCGCGGGGCTCGCTTTCGGGACGTCGGTTTCCGGATTTCCCCGGCTTCGAGCGCCTTTATCCCACAGTCTTTGCATACCTTTGCTGTCACGGGTTCAATCGTCATTGTCACAATCAGATCCGTGGTAGCTCCGCAAATCTCACATTCGATAAGATTTTCGATGTTCGTGAAGATCTCCGCGTGTAGCTTGAGTAGCTTCTCTTTATCCGCCTTGTTGGTTCGCTCTTTCTGGCAGATCTGAGTTATTTCCTGGGCCGCCGCTTCAATTTGCTGTAAAGCCCCCATTGAATACCTCCCGTTGTTAGTGTGCCAAATTGTTATTTTTATTATAACAGAAAAGCACGAATCCGTCAATGCGTAAATGGGTCAAGGTAGGGCTGCTTAATTATTCGTCAAATCGATGAAATTCGGGATTTGAGATCTTTCGCTCCACTCAAGATGACAGGATTTGTCATTCTGAACGCAGTGAAGAATCTCGATAATTAAATGCCCCTAGGATCAAGGAGAATCGACAAGTTAAGTTCCCGTTGCCCCACCACGACTGTCTTTGTATAGCTTATATTCTAAGCTATCTGCAAGGGCTTCCCAGCTTGCTTGAATGATATTTTCTGAGACGCCGACGGTTCCCCAATGATCCTGTCCATCGCTGGCTTCGAGTAGCACGCGGACCTTTGCACCGGTTCCAGCTTTGGTGTCCAAAACGCGCACTTTATAGTCGGTCAGATAGACTTCCTGCAGAGAAGGGTAAAAACGCTCAAGGGCTTTGCGTAGCGCGTTATCGAGCGCATTGACGGGCCCATCGCCATCCGCAGCCGTGTGTTCCTCGACGCCGTTCGGTTCCATCACTTTGACCGTCGCTTCGGATCGCATGCTGTGATCTGTGAACTTCTCGATAATCACACGGAATCCGACCAGATTGAAAAATGGCTGATAGCCGTTAAATACTTTGTGGGTCAGCAGGTCAAAGGAGGCCTCGGCGGCTTCATACTGATAGCCCTCACTCTCTGCCACTTTCAAGCGATCAAAAAGCGCAGTGACCTCGGGCGAATTCTTATCATAATTCGGATATGCCTTTTCAATCTTTTTCGCGATCGCGCTCTTACCAGCCTGGTCGGAAATCAAAATACGTTGCTCATTGCCAACGAGTTCAGGGACGATGTGTTCAAAGGTGAGTCGGTTCTTCCGCACCGCATCGATGTGCATGCCGCCTTTATGCGCAAAGGCAGATTTGCCGACATACGGCTGACGTTCATCATGCGGCAGATTGGCCAATTCGCTGATGAGGCGTGAGGTATCTGTCACTTGTCTGAGTTGATCGTCACTGATACAATTGATGCCCAACTTGAGCTTGAGGGTTGGAATTATGGCGGCGAGGTTTGCATTACCGCACCGTTCGCCATAACCATTGAACGTCCCCTGCACATGGGTGGCGCCGGCTTGCACCGCCAACACGGAGTTTGCCACCCCCATTCCGGCGTCATTATGGGTGTGGATACCGATGGGCAGGTCGAGCGCCGCTCTCACGGCGCGGACACCATCTTGGACCTCTAGCGGCAGGCGTCCACCGTTGGTATCGCATAACACCAGACACCTTGCGCCGCTGCGTACCGCTGCCCAGAGGGTCTGCAGGGCGTAATCCGGATCATCGTCATAGCCATCGAAGAAATGTTCCGCGTCATAGATCACTTCGCGCCCGTTATCGACAAGGAAACGAACCGAGCTCTCGATCAGCTCGATATTCTCCTCGGCTGTCACCCGAAGAACATCTGTGGCGTGGAGTTTCCAGCTCTTGCCGAAGATAGTCACAGTACGCGCGCCTGTATCCAGCAACGCAAGCAAGTTGGGGTCTTCGCTCGGTTGATAGCGCGGATGGTGGGTGCTACCAAAAGGCACGACCTCAGCGTGTTGTAATTCTAATGCCTTCGCTTGTTTGAAAAAATCAACATCCTTTGGATTGGAGCCGGGATACCCACCCTCGATGTAATGGATACCCAGTTGGTCGAGAGCCTGAATGATGAGCAGCTTGTCCTCAACCGAGAAGGCGACATCTTCCCCCTGACTGCCATCTCTGAGCGTTGTATCGTAAAGTTCAACCATATTCCAATTTGTCCTCCTCACAAAAAAAGCCCACTACCGCGAACCTAACGATAGTGGGCGAAAGCGCGCAATGATATGATTTCATGACTCACAACGCAAACCGAGCGGACCCACTTTCACAGGGGAGCAAAGAGATTATGATATTAATGATCAAATCAGCGCAAGAAAGCACAGTCCTATTATGAACGGTACTGCCTCCGCGCCAAGAAACCTCTAATCTGCGAAAGATAAGATTTGCATTTGAGCCCATATGCATAGTTCCAAGGAAAAACTACGCTATTCTATCAAACATTCAGGATATGTGTCAAGCCTTTTTTACGCGGCAATAGAGGCAGAAAGACTTGACAAAAGGGCGCGATCTCCACATAATGTTACGTGTTAAAGCAGGAAACGCTGGGCAGTTTGGACGCTGTCACCATCCATCAGGTTCTGACTCAAATGAGATAAAAATGAAAAAAACAGTAACGGTTGCTTGTCACCATGAATATGGAATCCCCGAAGACGTTGTGCGCGTGGAGGATTGGGAGTTGCCCACGCTCGCTCCTAATCAGGTTTTAGTCGAGATGAAAGCCGCGCCGATCAATCCCGCTGACATCAATGTGCTTGAGGGAAAGTATCCCATCCGTTCCCCGCTGCCGGAAGTGCCAGGAAACGAAGGGGTTGGTGTCATCGCTCAAACCGGCAGCGCGGTTTCCAATCTTCAAGTCGGTCGGCACGTTATCGTGCCAGATCGAGTGGGGAGTTGGTGCCAGGCGTATGTGGCTGATGCGGACAATTTGATTCCCCTGCCGGATAACCTCCCCCTGGAACAAGCCGCGTTGCTATCTATCAATGCCGCAACGGCGTGGCGGCTGCTTGAGGATTTTGTTAATCTCAGCCCCGGCGACTGGATGATTCAAAATGTTGCCAATTCTGCGGTCGGCCGATTTGTCCTTCAGATCGCCCGCTTTCGTGGCTTGAAAACCGTAAACGTCGTACGCCGCCAGGAGTTGATTTCGGAGCTTCAAGCTGAAGGCGCGGATGTCGTGGTCACTGATGAGATGCCGCTGTCGAAGCAGATTCGTGATTTGATGGACGGCGCCGATGCGAAACTTGGGTTGAATGCCGTCGGTGGAGCCAGTGCGAGTGAGATCGCCAAATCGCTTGGGGACCACGGCACATTGGTCACTTACGGCGCAATGGGGCTTCAGCCGCTGCAGATGGGAAACGGTTTGCTGATTTTCAAGGACCTCCGTTTTCGTGGCTTTTGGATCAATGACTGGTATAAACGTGCCGGCAACGCAGCGATTCGGGAGATGTTTGATCAATTGAGCGCGCTTGTGGCGGCAGGAAAATTGAAGGCGCCGATCGAGCAGACGTATCCGCTCGCTGATGCCCGGAGCGCGGTGATTCATGCACGCCGGAGTCATCGAAAGGGAAAAATTCTGTTTGTGATGAACGAAGCGCAGATAAAGCAGGAGGCAAGAGATGCAACACATTGAAAACTACATCCAGCAGCACCGGGATCGATTTCTCCAAGAATTGTTTCGGTTGATTCGTCCCAAACCCCAACGAATGGCTGGCGCGCCTGCTGACCGAACTCAAAGATGCGGAGAACCACATCAACATCGATGGCTTCTACGATGACATCCTGCCGCCGACCGATTTGGAACGCGAGGCCCTGAGCCGCATCCCCTATACCGAGGCTGAGGTTCTGGCAGACCTGGGCACGCAAGAAATCGCCGGTGATAAAAAAATTCCGGTTCTCGACAAACTGATGTTTCAGCCGACGTTAAATGCAAATGGCTTCCGGGGAGGCTATCTCGGCGAAGGTTCAAAGACGATCATCCCGCATGAAGCGACGTTGAAGATCGACATCCGCCTGGTCGCGAACCAGGATGCAGACGATATTTTCCAGAAATTCACAGACTTTCTTAACCGCCGCGGCTATCAGGACATTGAGGTCATTCGCCACGGATCGATGCCGCCCTGTCGGACACCTCTCGACCACCCAATCGCTCAGCCGGTGATCGAAGCCGTGAAGGCGACCGCTGGTGTGGAGCCCCGTCTGATTCCGTGTTTGGGTGGGAGTCTGCCCAATGCCGAATTTGAAAGGGTTCTCGGCGTTCCCAACATCTTTGTACCCTATGCCCAAACGGACGAGAATAACCATGCGCCAAACGAGCGGCTCGCACTCGATAATTTTTACTGGGGAATTCGGACAACGGCGCATGTGTTATATCACCTCGAACCCTCTCGATCGTGAACGTCATTCCCCACATCAGCCGATTGCTCACGCTCCCATTTTGCCTTTCTTTGACTCCTGCATCCGCCCTCAACAACCCGGACAACTCACGTCCACCTTCTCTGTTTCTGTCGAATTTGAATTTGGGGAAATGTGCATTATGCACTATATATAGTAGGTTATGTGCCAACACACCCTATATATAGCAGAGACAGCTACGATTTTAAGTTCCTATTTTGTAACTTTTGCGCGACGATGTGCGTTCTGCAGAGTGACCTTGCTGATTATGAATTGATTGACTTCACGCACTTATTATATTAGAGTTCTTGAGGAGGATCTGTTAAATGCCGAGGCGTTATACTTACATCGCCACTTGTATCAAAGAAACACCAATCCGCTGGGGCATTGAACTTGAGTCATCAGGCGATCCGATTCCACCGAGAGTTGTTCAGTTTCCAAACTTGACGCAGCCGTTGACCACTTCACCGTATTTACAGTCCGGTTATGACCCTGTTACTTATTTTGGTCGACTTGTCAAGGGCGTGCCGGAAATGCTGCGCGGCTATAATACGCGAATTCTCAAACAGATTCAGAGAAAACTGGATCGGTTGCAGGTTGGCGATTGTTGCCACGTCAAAGTTTCATATATCGATAACGGAGAAGCGGTTATCCCGTATAATTACAGTTTCGAGGTTCTCGAAGACCCGCCTCGCGAATCGCAACAGGATGTGTCAAGGGAAACCGATCGTGAGGAAGCGTATCTGCCTTCTGCTGCACCAAGTATAGATGGCCTCTCCGCCCCTGCGATAGCGGAGTTAGGTGCGGAGTGGCAGGAATCCAATAGGTCTCGTGAAGCGGAGGAGGCGGAATCACCGATCTGCGAAGATGCGGATCCGCTTGCACTTATTGTGGGATTACACGATGAGATTCGGAAATTGCAAACGGATATGGATCTCATTAAAGAATGGCTCGCGGAAACAGGGACCCCATCGTACCGACGCCGTACACAGGTGAGGCGGACAGTAGAAGCAGAGCGTCCAACGGCTGATACGGAAGGTAGTCGTGCCGACTCCAGCCGACCTACGGAAGTGGGGGATCGACGGAGGGAGGTCACACTCGATTTGGACGAGCAGAGCGCCATTGAACACATCATGCGGTATCGAACCGCCACCGAATCGCAGTTGAGCGGGGCGTGCCAGCTTGCCCATCCGGCCGCCGTTATGGCTGGTTTAATCGAAAAAATGATGCAATCCAACTTCCCTTGGATTTCCGTTGAGGAGGGTGACAATGGTGAGTTGATTTATATCTGGAACCCTCCGGATGAGCGGGCTAGGTAAGGCTCACGCATCGTTAACCCAAAGCGCAAGTGGTTAATTCAGTTGATTAGCCACTTGCCCGCTCCCGTCTTTCTATGATCTGCGATTTTCATAGATGTCAGCAATGATTGTATTCGTCTTTAATCCTTGCTCCCCAGAACATCGAATCGGCGCTCCTGTGCGAACGTGGTTGACAAAATCTTCAATCAAACCGGTGTGCGTGTAGGGCAATGGCTTTTGATCGAATGATTCACTTTTCTCCTTCGTTTGGAGTGTCAGGTTGCCACTGTTGAGTGGGTTACAGCGTAAACTCCCCTTTGTCCCGTAAACCTCAACTTCATCAACTGAAACCCCAACACTCCAGTTGAGATTCGCGACAGCGTGCGTGCCGTTCTCAAAACGCAACGTGAAGACAGCAGAATCATCAACCGGATAGTCGAAGCAAACCGTTTCCGCATATCCACAAGCGGACGCCACATCTCCAAGCAGGTATAATAGCAGATCGATCCGATGGCTCCCCAAATCCATCAATACCCCGCCACCGCTGATCCGTGGATTGGTACGCCATGCCCCCCACTCGTGATGGCTTGGATCATAAGACGCGGTATGATTGACTCGCGCGAGCACAACCTCACCGATTGCACCTTCCTCCATCAACTGCTTCATTTTTACAACGTTCGGAAAAAAAGGTCTGTAGTAGGCAATCATCAGCGTGACGTTGTGTTCACGGCAGGCATCGATCATCTGCCTGCACTCTGCGACATTCATCCCCATCGGCTTTTCACACAGCACATGCTTTCCGGCTTGAGCGGCAAGAATCGTCTGTTCGCAATGTAGGTACGGCGGCGTTGCGATGTAGATTGCGTTAATTTCGTCATCCGTAAGAAGTGCTTCGACCGTGTGGTAAGTTCGCCTTGTACCGTGCCTCCGGGCAAACGCCTCCACCTTCTCCTGATCACGACGCATCACCGCAGTCAGCGTTGAGCCGTCAACGGTGTACAGTGGCGGCCCTCCTTTGTGCTCCGCCACATCCCCGCAACCGAGTATTCCCCATCGTAGTTGATTCGTTGATTCGTACATTCGCTTTACCCTTCATTCAGCCAGTTGTTGAAGAAAGCCTTGGACATCCGCTTTGTAGATTTTCCGGAATGCCGTTGCTTTTCCAAGGACGATTGCCAGTTTCTCGGGCTCTACTTCATACGAATAAGCATGTCTGAACCAATGGTGAAACCCTCTCAATTCATCCAATAGCGGAAAAGCCTCAGTAGAAAAGAGTGCAGGACGAATGTCAGGGATGGACTCGGTCATACGCTGCAAAAGCCGTATATGCCAGGTTCCGCTTTCCCCAATACGGTTTTCAAAAGCCTCCGCCACCAACTCCATCAAATCTTCAAAGGCACAATACAAATTATGAAGTTGATAAGCGAGGCTTTCCATTCTTTCGACGTTGGTAAGATAGCCCTCACTCCGCTGATGAATTTTCCCATATACCTGCTCGATGATGCCAAGCTGTCTCTTGATGTCGGCTTTCAGGACGCTTAATCTGGCTTCTTCCATAATACCCCCTGCGCTTCTACCGTTGCTCTCAACCTGTCATCCATTTTTTCGATCTGGTAGAGATCTACATCGCGTTCCAACTGTCGAGAGATCTCGGCGATCAGGCGGAAGAAATACTGTGTATCGAGATTGAATATCGCAATGTCCACATCGGATTCCGGACGAAATTTGCCCGCTTTCACAGTAGAGCCGAAAATATACGCCTGAGAGAAACCGTACTTCGGCGCAAGTTCCGCCAATAGTTTTTCAACATCAGCGAGAACTTGTTCCCGATTTTCCTCCCACTGTGCTCTTTCAGCTTCAATGATCTTATCGATGAGCTCGTAAGGCATAGATTTCGCCAATCTCACATCAGATGCGTCTTGAGGAATGTCAGCCCGGGCTCGACATCCACCTCGTGTTCCCCTTCGAAATAATCCATCTCAAGGTTGTCGCTTCTGCCAGATGCGGCGTAGATCTTTTCCAAATGGCTAAACGCGTTTTTGGTGTCGGCTTCAATGAAGCAGGTATCATTGGAGGCGATCTGCACCATACAGGGACGGGGTGCGATTAGCCCGGCAACGTCCGAGATGTCGCCATACCGCCGCAGCCCAAACATAAACTGAGAGCCGCAGGTATTTCCACGTCCTCGATCGTTGAGGGCATCCGTCAGCGTGCTCAGATAGCAGACAATAACGGCTGCTTTAATCCGCTGATCGAGCGCAGAGACGTAGGTGGTCATCGTCCCACCAAAGGAACAGCCCATGCACCCCAGACGTTTTCCATTCACATCCGGTCGCGATTGCAGGTAGTCCAGGCACCGTTGGGCATCACAGATATCGAGTTGAAGGAGTTGGTATCCGAAGTAGCCGTAGGCGAGGTAGGCGACATTGCAGCCGTCACGTCCGGGGCGGCGTACCCATTCGTCCCGGTCTTTGCGCTCACCAAAGCATCGCCAATCGGGCGCGATGGTGATGAAACCATTCCGAGTCAACTCGATCGCAAACTGTTTCTGGTAATCCTCGCCCAATCCGGCGAGCGGATCTTTCCCTATGCCATGCCCATGTGCACAGAGTACCGCCGGTCGTGGATTGCGAGGACTTGCCCCATCAGGAATCAGGACATACGCCGGAATCGAAGAGAACGGATCGGGATTAAAGATGATCTTCTCGCGAGTGTATCCCTCCATTTCTGTCCGCTCAAGCACTTCGACCTCCAGCGGAATGGCCTCGGGCTTCGGTCCAAGATTTCGGACTAAGTTGCGCCGGAAGGCTTTTCGCCACTCCCGCCACTCTTCCTTCGATGTTCCAGTGAAATGCAGCGGTGGCGTCTGCTTCAAAAGTGCTTCAACACCGCGCTCCGCAGTTAAAAACCGGGGAGTTGTCTCTGCCATCTGAATCTCCTTTTCTGTGTGTCGTAGTGGTCTGTCAAATTTGACCTGACAGGTAGGTCTGTAGTCGCGCACCCGTGTGTGCGCTTTGGCAGACACATAGGTCCGCCACTACAGTCTATCAATTTGGATCTGACAGACCAGTAGGGTCTGTGCTATCGTCTTTCTCATGCACCCTCTTAGGATAGGCGATACCGGCTCTGAAAGTCAACCGATTTTTGACATGAGGAGGATTCGTCTTTCCCTGTCGAGATCAAGGAACCATAGGTTATAATTACCGAAGAAAAGTGTCATGACCCAGCACTCACTTTGCATAATCAAGATCCGATAACACAGTCACAAGCTGAAAAGGAATTATCAATCATGAAAACCAGGCATTCACACCATTCCGCTTGCATCCTCGCACTGATACTGATTTTCATTACAGCGCACGCACGTGCGATAACCACATTCACCATCAATGGTCAGACTGAGATTGAAATTAACTTTGAAGAACTACGAACTCGGCCTGATAGTACCTCACTGCTTGTTGAAGCAGATGTCAGCCGGCCGGGGGGCGTGTTGACCTTTGAAGCGTATATCGACACGGACGGAAACGGCCAGCTCGATCCGCAAGTTGATAGCAACGTCCTCGCACGCAGCGAGCCAGCAGAAATCGTCGATGGAGGGGAGGGCTTCCCCGGCGACCAAGATCGAACCGCCAACGGTCAGATTACGCTTGAAGCGCAACTTGAGGGATTCCTCCTCGGCTTTCCGACGGCAGCCATCTTCATTCGTGCCCTGGACGAAGATGGCTCTTTCGCAACGGTTACATTGCATCCGATCATCCCGGAGTTCACACAATCGATCTCCGGACGGGTTTCTTCCGAAGCCGGGGAGTCGATCGCAGGGGTTGTTGTATTGGCGTATCACCAGCCGGATTTCTCCATTCCGTTTCCCGGACCGATTGACGAGCCATTTCCAATCCCCGAATTTTTCTTTTTCCCACTGATCACCAGCACCGACGCCGACGGGAGCTACAATCTGCCGATTGAAGCCGGCACAATCACCGTGCGTGTGATTCCCAAACAGGGCTACTACGCGCCGGATGCGGCAAATCCGTTCGATCGCACTGCGCAGCAAACCGTAGACCTCGCGCCGAACGAAACTCAGACGGGAGTTGATTTTATACTCGCTGCCGATGACATTCCACCAACTATCGAACACGAACCGCCGCAAGGAGCCGTCATCGTCAATAGCGCAGTACGGCTTCGCGCAAGAATCACGGATGGGGGGAGCGGCGTTGACCGCTTCGGTGGAAGCTTTGGCGCGAGGGGCGGGATGCCAACCCTCTTCTTCCGTCCTGCCGGTAGTGATTTACCATTCCGCCGCCGAGCGATGTATCCAATCGCTATCGATGTGCCGCCCATCCCGGTTCCGTTGCCCGTACCACCTCTGGAGGATCCTCCCGACTTAGGGGACGTCGGCACCGGCACGGATCGTGGCGATGAAGCCCCAGTAGGCTTTCCCGATATCGACCTTCCCAACATCGATTTCCCCGGCATCGATTTGACATTTCCGCCGATTAATTTTCCGCAGTTTGAGTCCTACGAAGCACGCCTGTCGGGGGCTGATATTGGCGGGACCGGCGTTGAATACTACATCCGTGCCTCAGACCTCGCCGGAAATTCATCAACCCATCCCGCTGATGCGCCGGCGATTCTGCATCTCATCCACGTGCAGCCGTCCGAGTTCATGATCTCCGGCCGCATCCACACGCCAGATGATACGGGAGTCGCCGGTGTCACGGTGTTTGCGCATGCTTTCACGCGCGATGACCGTGAGTTTCATGGAACACAAACCGAGTCATTGGCAGATGGTACCTACGTGCTGCACCTCCCAACGGGGGGCCGGTGGGAGGTCTTCATTGTTCCGCACCATCAGTTTGTCATCCTTGAGCCACAGCCCTCGCAAGTGGTCGTGGAAATCACTGAACCGGGCGCGTCCGATGGCAATGACTTCGTTGTCGTCAATGATCAGGAGCCACCCGTGATCGATCACGATCCGACGCGAGATGTGACCGCGAGCTCCATCGGCGAGGACGTCATCATTCGTGCGAAGATCGAGGACAATTTTGGGCGTGTCCGTGCACACCTGGTCATACTGCCAGTCGATGGGGAGCGTGGACGATTTTTGCCCCATGCCATTTCGTCTGTTGAAAACGGCACGGACTGGACTTTCCGCATCCTTGGGGAGCTGATCCAGAGCGACTTTGCATACTTCATCCAAGCCTATGATCAGGTGGGCAACCGAGCAACGCATCCGGCTGAGAATCCGGAAGAGAATCCGCATCGCGTGACGTTGCTGCCTTCGCCCTACCGCATTGTCGGCACGGTGACGGATACCGATGGGAATCCGGTGCCAGAAGCCCGGATAACCTTCAGTTCGGAAGACCCCCGACCATTAGAGCGGCCCATCAGACCTATCCCGGGGATTAGATTCCGCGAGGGCGAAACGGGAGCGGATGGACGGTTCAGCGTTCCGGTCACCCGCGGCGTTTGGGAAGTGAGTGTGTTTCATCGAGGATTTGCTCTGTCGGAACCCATCGAACCCATCCGCATCGAGGACGAAGGGGATTACGAACTTAGCATCGTCTTGGCTGCTGACAGCGAGCTGCCGGTGATTGTGCATCAGCCGGCAGAAGGCTACACGTTCGGCGAGCCGATGATTGTCCAGGCTGAGGTCACGGATAATCATCGGGTGCGGGCGGTGTACCTGCGACTGTTCCGCGAATTCGGCGATGATGTCGTGATTTTCGAGGAGGGGGGAATTGCCGTTGAATCTCCGAAAATCTTTGAAGACGGAGACACAATTGCCATTGAGACGCCCGCGCCGGTGCCACCGGTTGCCGATGAGGAAGGAGAGACGGTTGAGCCGGGTATACCGGTGATCATTGAACCGCCCCTTCCGCGTGACATCGACTTTCCAATCCCCCTTGAACCGACGCGCCCCGGCTATTTCGAGTTGATTCCGATGCAGTCTTCCGACAGCACGACTTACAGTGTCGATCTGCGTCATTATTTGCATGGACCATTCGCTACGGAAATCAACGCCATCAGCTATGTCATCCAGGCAATTGATGTCGCCGGTCTGCAAGCCCTCTCGCCTGAAAATGCGCCGGCTGAGCCGGGTGAAGGGCCGCTGCCTGTGGAGGTCATGCACACCGTTCCCTTGATTATGCCGCAGACGATCTCCGGAACCGTCACGGTTGATGGCGAACCGTTGCCGGGGGCAAACATCCACTTAACAGATCGGGAGACCGTGAGGCTGTTCACAAACACCGATGCGGAAGGTGTCTACCGACTTCCTGCTGTGGTAGGCAAGAACTTTGTATCGGTTGGTTTCAGCTTCGGTTATGAGGTCGTATTCCCGGCGGACCGTATGCATCAGGTCGAAGTTGAGTCGGGACAGCACATTGAGGAGATCGATTTTCAGTTGAAGCCGGGCCGATTTGAGCCACCGATTTTGGAGGATGGATTAGGCACGGCTGAACCCGTGCCGAGGAATAAGGAAGACGTGAATCACGACGATTCGATTGACATTTTCGATCTGGTCGAGATCAGCCGCAACTTCGGCAAGCAGATCGATGCGGATGTCGCGGAAGTGACGCTCAGCGTCAATCTTGATGTCAATGACGATGGGTCTGTCGATATCTTCGACCTTGTCAGTGTTGCCAGACGATTCGGCGAAAGGTTATCCGAAGCCGCGCCTGCTCTACCGATTCAAACCGTTGATGCAAAAGTGACGGCGAGCCCGCTGGTTCGCGGACGTTCAACGGCCAGGATAGCCTTGACGTTGGAAACCGATGTGGATGTGTTCGGGGTGCAGTTTGATCTCGCGCTCCAGTCAGATCGGGTGAAACTGATCGCTGTCGAAAAAGGGAGCTTGCTCGGCTCCGCCGCTCACCAGAGTTTCTGGCGCAAACCCGACATCCAGGGGAACCTTGCGACGCATGCCGCAAATGTCGCGTTGCTGAGTCCGAAAACAGAAGCTTCGCACACCGCCGGGCAAGTTGCGATTGTCACGCTCCAACTTGATGGGGCCACCTACAAGGATAGCTTCGTGCTCATAATCGACAAGCTGATTTTGGTGGATGCCGAGGGACGTGGCGTGTTGGCACAGACACAGCCAATCCACCTCGATGCGGAGACGCTCCTTCGACCGGATAGCGATCTGTTGCTGCAAAACTACCCGAATCCGTTCAATCCTGAGACATGGATACCTTACCAGATTTCAAAGGATGCGTCGGTTCAGATCGAGATTTATAACACGTTAGGACAGGCCGTTCGCACGTTGGATTTAGGGCATCATGCCGCAGGGATTTATGTCAGTCGCGGACGTGCGGCGTATTGGGACGGCACCAACAACTTCGGTGAGCGAGTCGCTAGCGGCGTTTACTTCTACGCGATTCAGACCGAGGACTACCACGCGGTTAAACGCATGGTCATTCTGAAGTAACGGCCTGCCTGTTTGAAGCACATAAGTAAGTTCCAATTAGTTCTTTCGACTTTCTCTTGGACTCGCTACAAACGGGCTGGCAGCCTGCTTT
>JAPUIP010000553.1 GCA_027296925.1 Candidatus Poribacteria bacterium
TCGCGGGGTGGAGCAGTCCGGTAGCTCGTCAGGCTCATAACCTGAAGGTCGTAGGTTCAAATCCTACCCCCGCAACCAACAAGTTCGTACCACCCTTGCGGGTGGTATATTTGTTTGTGGCAAAGGAAAGAATGCCGGCTAGTGCTCCAACGAGGGTGAGGCCGCATTCGCCGCGCTTATTGCCCGGATGAACTCCAATGTGATCAATCAGCGACCTTACGGCGTCCATCGCTTCCAAGCGCAAATCCTCATCTTCAAGAAGACGAGCGAGTTGACCTACCTTGCGATGATAGAGTTCCGGTAGGCTGGGGTGGATCACTACATTTGACGCGATTGGATGTGTGATTAATTGAGCCTGCAATTTTGCTTTATGGCCCTCTAACCGATGAAGTTCCGCACGCACGGAGTCAGGTGCACCATCTCCCGAAGTGATAAAGTTAATGCACCGCTCAACCCCGCGCTCAACATCCAATAGTTCTTTCCGGATACCGCTCGTACGTTTCTGGCGTTCTTTTTGCAGCTTTCTGACTTCTTCATTGAAGCTCTTGGTGAACGCATCGAGGAGTTCGTCGTTCCCTACCAGAATCTCGCGAAGCCCGCTGAGAACGCGCGCTTCCGCGTCGGGTGCCGAAACCCCGTGCGACGCGTTACACGTCCCTTTCTCGCGCTTGTTTGCGCAGTAGTATCTATCATGACGTGCAATCGTCATGTTGCCTCCGCAAATTCCACATTTGAGAAGTCCTGTCAGGAGACGCTTTTTTGTTTGACGGCGATTGCCCGCTTGACTGGAGTAGCGGGATTTAAGGACTTTGGTCTTTTCCCAAGTATCGCCATCAATAATGCGCAACTCCGGAACATCCGAGACGATCCACTCCGTCTTTGGATTGGGACGCGACAGGCGCTTGCCGGTTTCGGGATCTTTGACGAAGCGCTGCCGGTTCCAGACCAACCGCCCGACATAGAGCTCGTTGTTAAGGATACCGTTACGACGTTGCCGACTACCATTGACCGTGGAGGCGTTCCATTGGCCGCCCCTTGGGGCTGCTATCCCGTCTGCATTAAGATTGGCTACAATACAGCGTGGTGTCCGACCGGCGACGTACTCAGCAAAGATACGGCGGATGACAACGGCCTCGTCATGATCGATCTCGCGCTCGCCCGTCGTAGCTGTACCGTCGGCCAAAAGTTTGCGTCTAACCCGATACCCAAAGGAGTTTCCACCCCCGGAATACCCGGCTTCTACGCGTCCTCGCAAACCTCGTCGGGTCTTTATCGCCAGATCCTTGAGGAACAATGCGTTCATCGTGCCCTTGAGGCCGATATGCAGTTCTCCAATCTCGCCTTCAGTCAAAGTAACCAAATCAACATCGGCGAAGCGCAAGCGCTTGAAAATTGCAGCGATGTCTTCCTGATCCCGAGATAATCTGTCCAGCGCTTCAGACAATACGATGTTGAACTGCCCTAACCCGGCATCTCGCAGCAAATCCAGCATTCCGGGTCGCGTTTTAAGTGACCCGCCGCTGATAGCAGCATCGCTGTAGGTCCTTGTGACGATCCAACTTTCCGCCTTTGCACGCTCGCGGCAGACACGCACCTGATCCTCAATCGAGGCATCGCGCTGCATGTCAGTTGAATAGCGGGCATATATGACGGCTCTCATTTTGATCTCCGATGTGGTCATTTTGCGGGCAGGTCTGGGGCGAGATCTCCAAGCAAACGGTTTACCTTCCGACTGGCTGTGAGTTGACTGGCACGAATGTAGTGATCTTCAGTGGTTCTAAGATCACGATGCCCTAGCAATCTACTGGCGTGGTACACGTCTTCGACCGAGGTCTCCGCCAAAAACGTCGCCGCAATAGGGCGGAAACTGTGGGGGTTGATTGCGACACCGAATAGATTTTTCGACGCAATCATCATGCGGCCGTAAATAGATATCTCCGACAATGGGGCACCTTTTGATCCCGCCCAGAGACCAGTATGATACGCTGCCCCTGGAACCCCCGGACGTATGCTCTCCATATATCGAGAGATGTAGGGCGCAAGCTTCGCCGGTGCATGAAACTTGAAGTCCGTACCGTTCTTGATGTTGGCGCCCACAAACGCCAGAGTCCAACCCCCGTTCAGCCGCTTCAATTCGTGGCCCACCCTGATTTGTGCGAAGTTCTTTAAACGAACTGGACAGGCAACAGCGAGACCCATCATAAGCGCATCCCTATAGGCGAGCCGAAGTCTTGGGGTATACGGGCTGTTATTCGAGAGATGAGACAGTTGCGTCAGAACACCTGAATATATCTGATCGGCGGGCAATATGCGTTCTCTGTGATCGCGGCTTGGTGTGGACCAGCTCTTGATCCGGTTGGTGAGATCCTTCAGCCACTGCCAATCAATGTCCGGCCGCATCTTTAACATCACTGACGCCAATCCGCGTAGCCGAGCGTACACGGTGACGGAGGCCACTCGTTCCATCTCAGTTTTTAGAAATTGCCGCACATTGTCGTCATTTACACGATCCCAAGGTTGGACATCCGTATCTAGTTGGCCTGCAAAAGAAAGCCACCCCAGCCAGTGCCCATAATGCTTGGCATTTGTATTGCGGGTTTGGTGCCGCCAGGCGACGGCAGTTCCCATCCCATCGAATATGTTACCTATCAAGAACAAGGCATGCCACGCCGCTTGGTCAGCCAGGGGCCAACGCTCTTGCGGTAGACCTTGCCCTTGCCAGTTTGCATTGACGCTCATTCCGGTTCACCTTGTATGCCTTCGAGAAGGGCGTTGATGCGGCGGCTTGCGGCCGGCGTTTCTGTCCCAAGGTAGGTCCCAAATGTGGTGTTGATCGACTTGTGACCGAGTCGACGGCTTATGTCTGCGAGCATGCCCGGATCACGTTCCATAACGATTTTGGCGACAAAGTGCCGGAAGAGATGCGGGCTGACGTCGATTCCGAGGTGTTTTTTGATGTGCGGTCCGACCGCGTTGCGAAGCGAAGAGGCGTGGCGCATTCCACCGCGCTCCCCGGGAAACAAATACGGCCCATTGACGCCGGGAAGAAGTTGGCGGTGTTCGTTTATGAATAGCTCCAAAAGTTCAACAGTTTCTTTGGGCAGCGAAAGGCCGAGCGCACCGTGTGTTTTGGTGTCCTCGCTCTGTAGTTCGAGAAATACTTCGCGAGGCGTGACGCGAAAATGCCTGGCGTATTGAAGTTGCCGGAGGGATTGTACGCGTAATCCTGTGTTGATCAGCAAGGATGCCAGCAAGGCACGCTCGACCCCTTTCGCGCGGCGCTTCGGATTACTCTTGCGCAAAGCGCGATCAAGTTCTGCCATGGGATAAGACAAAAGGCGTCGGACAATTGCGGGGTCGTCGAACGGAGCCAAGCGCGATTTGTCGCGCTTGCCCATGCCCAGAGGGAGGTTCTCGCCAAGGCGCGATGTGATGAGGCGGATCGGAGCAACCATCTCTTCGTTCATTCGAAGATATTGGCGGGCGACAAAGGAGATATGCACCGCCATCTTGTGAGGATATTCAAAAGTGCGATCCACGCCCTCGGGTAGATAGGGTCTGAGAGCCGCTTTTAGGTGCT
>JAPUIP010000554.1 GCA_027296925.1 Candidatus Poribacteria bacterium
CTCGAATATAAGGGATATGCCGTCAAACTGGTTCAGAATCTAACGGATATTGATGACAAGATTATCAATCGCGCAAATGAGCAGGGGATTAGCCCATTTCAGCTTGCTCAGAAGTATGTGGACGCCTATTTTGAAGATTCGCAAAAACTCGGTATCCGTCTTGCTGATGTTCACCCGCGAGCAACTGAACATATTTCTGAGATGGTCTCCCTGATCCAAACCTTGATCGGTAAGGATGTTGCCTATGACGTCGATGGGGACGTATACTATCGCGTCAACAACTTTGCAGAATATGGCAAGCTCTCTCACCGCAAGCCCGAAGAACTGCTCGCTGGCGCTCGTGTCGAGATCGATGAACGAAAGGAAGATCCGCGTGATTTTGATCTCTGGAAAAAGTCGAAAGCGGGGGAACCATCGTGGGATAGCCCCTGGGGGAAGGGACGCCCCGGCTGGCACATCGAGTGCTCTGCCATGGCGATGAAACATCTCGGTGAAACAATCGATATTCACGCCGGCGGTCATGACCTTCAATTTCCGCACCACGAAAATGAGATCGCTCAGAGCGAGGTCGTAACAGGCAAAGCCTTCGCTAATTACTGGATGCATGTTGCATTCCTGAGAATCGGTGGGCAGCGGATGGGCAAGTCTAAAGAGAATTTCATCTTTGTTCGTGATGCGCTGCGGAAGCATTCTCCAGAAGCGATTCGACATTTTTTAATCTCTGCGCAATATCGCCATCCGCAGGATTACAACCCAATAAGTTTACAAGAATCAAGCAGTGCTATTCGACGCTTGCATAACTGTCTGGATGCGCTAAAGCCGTATCGAGACGGGGTGGCAAATGCCTCGGGTGAGGCGGCTCTGAATGCGGCTGAAACCTCACTGCTCCAATCCCTTCATGCCATGCGTTACGGCTTCGAGTCCGCGATGGATGATGATTTTAACACCGCTGCGGCGCTGGGAGTGATTTTTAAGTTCGTCGGCGAAGTCAATCTATTTCTTGCCGCCACCGAAGGGCGCCCATCGGACTCGGCCATAAGGGTGCTGAACCAGGCTGATAAAGGCCTCGTTGAAATCTGCGAAACTCTTGGCATCTACGGCGAACACGAAGCAGCCAGCGATGAACATGCCGCCTTGACGGATCAGCTTATGGCGCTCATCATGGAAATTCGCCAGGACGCAAGGCAACGTAAAGATTGGGAAACGGCAGATAAAATCCGTGACCGGTTAAAGGCACTGAATATTGAACTTCAAGATGCTCGATCCGAAACAACATGGAAGATTATCAGAGGGGACCTGTAACAATGTATCGTGTTTTCGGCCTATTATCAGTCGGTATCTGTTTACTGTTTGCGTCGGGTTGTGGACTCGCAGCCAAACAGGAGTGGAGTGAAAATTACGCCCTCGACGAAGGGACGCGGGCAACGAGTCCTCAGATGATCGACGGCAATCTCAGGACGTTTGGTGAAACAACCTTTCCAGAAGCCACGCAAGGGTTCGCCGGTGGCACCCCTGCATCGCAGGCCATCATCGTGTTGCCCGAAAAAAGGGTCATTCGCCGCGTTGTGATTCACTCGGAGAATTTGAAGGCGTTTGATGTGTTTGCGGATAAAGGGAATGGAGATTGGCGCGTGGTTAAAGAGGTCAATACAGTCAAATCAAGCCCAATAGCCCTATCGGTGAATGTGGCATTTCCAACTGACAGAATCCGTATCCGTGTGTTGAGTACGACTGACGATGCAGAACTTCGCCGCAAGGAGCGAGCGCGTACCCGTGGAGCCAGGTGGGGCATGGGTAATCGGCGCGCTCCCGGCAAGATTTACGAAATTGAGTTATACGGCTACAAATCAACGGCAGAGGCGAGGGAACAGGAAGCGGAAGCTCAGCGTGAGAAAGAGCTTGATGATCTGTTAAAATGAAGCGAATCGGAAATGAAAGAAATGCGTTGTGCAATTTCCTGATTTCCCGTACAATATGCCTTACACTGCACGTTTAACTACCTATTCACCATCAATCCAAAATTGAAGGAGGCAAGAAATGCGTTCTGTAATAGGAACACTTGTTGTGTTGAGTTTAGTTTCCATACTGGGTTGCGCTTCTGGCCCTGCGGTTCAGTGGAGCGAAGACATTGCACAGTTCGCTGAAAGCCAAGACTCAAAACTGAACGACCATCACATCTACTCAGTGGGGCAAACCAGTCCGTTAATCAGCGAGGCAAAGGATGAGAAGTCCGTCGCGGAGGCGGACAAATTTACGCAAGCAACGCTTGAGTGGCGCAAACCACAGCCCATTCAACGTGTCATTATAAAGGCCGAGATAGGACAACTCGAATTCTTTGAAATCCAGTATCTGGATGCTGAAGACAATTGGCAGACAATCAGAAGTGTCAAGAATCACGTGAGGGAAGAGTATAAACTCAAGTTGAAGGAGCCAATCCACACCCGCAAATTGCGACTGAAAGTGCCAATCAAATGGGAGTCTCGTCGAATGGGCGGCCAGAAGAAAAGAACCAGGGGCGAAGGCGGCGCACCTGTTGCCGCCTATAAGAAGATTCGTGATATTGAAGTCTACTACGTCCTGCCAGCAGGAGAACCGACAACAACTCCGTGAGCGCCGCAGATCATGTTATCCGCTGAAGCAAGAAGTTTGATTCATCTCAATCTCATTCCTGGGGTTGGAAATCATACGATCCGACGCCTGTTAGCGATTTTTGAATCTGCGGAAGAAGCCCTTAACGCGACGTCGCAGGAGTTAGCCCAACTTGATGGGTTGACTCCTGACCTCCGCCGGCGGCTGATTGATGGGAGATCGAACGTTTCTCTCGCGGACGAACTGGAACTGATCGACGCCCACCAATGCCATATCGTAACCATTAACGACGAATCCTACCCACCTCTTCTGAAGCAGATCAACGACCCACCACTCTTACTTTATGTTAAAGGTCAATTGCCCCTACCAGACACACCCAGCATTACAATTGTCGGATCGCGCAGCCCAACCGACTACGGTAAAACGATAAGCCGACAACTCAGTTGTCAACTCGCAACACACGGCCTAACAATCGCGAGCGGGTTCGCACGCGGCATCGATACCTGTGCCCATCGAGGGGCGCTCGAAGCGGGCGGGCGAACGGTCGCCGTGTTGGGGAACGGGCTGAGCGTTGTGTATCCACAAGCAAACCGGGAACTCGCTGATGAAATCATCAGGGAGGGTGCGTTGATCTCTGAATTCCCCATGACGATGCCGCCGATGGGAAGCAACTTCCCTCGCCGTAATCGGGTGCTCAGTGGCTTAACGCTAGGCACACTGGTGGTTGAAGCGTCCGAACGCAGCGGCTCGCTGATTACCGCACGTCATGCGGCCGAGCAGGGCCGGGAAGTATTTGCGGTGCCGGGGCAAATTTTTTCCAAGATGTCGCAAGGTACTCACTATCTCATCAATCAAGGCGCAACGCTGATTCATTCGGTTGACGACCTGCTGAATGCGCTGCCGAATTATACAAAATTCGCGGCGTCGGAAGTGCCCCCTCGACAGCCGCTTCCCCCAAAAAACATCTCCGCTCCATCAGAGGAAAAGACATCTCCCGATCCGTCCCCTCCCTTGCAATTGAGCGCTGATGAAAGAGCCATCCTGTCGGCAATCGAGCCCCCCGCTTCGCATATCGATGGCATCACGCGAGTCACGCAGTTGCCCGTTGGTAAAGTTTCGTCGGCACTCGTCATGCTTGAACTGAAAGGGCTCGTTCAACAGTTGCCGGGGAAGCAGTTTGCAAAAAGATAGCCCGACATGTTAATATTACTTAACATGTGTTACCGCTAGGAAAGAGTTAATCCCCGGAACGCTCGTGTTGGAAAATTCTCATAGAGGATTAAAGGAATGATATCATTAGGTGAACTCCTGAACAGTCTCGGCTATGATGGATCATCACATTACCACCGAATAGATGATAGTCCTCCGGAATTTGAAACGGCATATTTATTTCGCGTTACCCGTGATATTGGCGTGAGCGGAATCTATGTTTTTGAAGCAAGTCCGAGAAAAGGACAACGCTTGTTGCCAGCGCGCCCTGCTGTTTATGTCGCCGAAGCAGAAACTGTAGAGGAAGCAAGGGAGATTCACCGCATCTTGTGGAATCTGAGTTATGCGCCATTTCTGATCATTAAGCTCCCACAACAGATCCGGATTTACACCGGCTTCAATTATTCACCGCAATCTGAAAAAGAGGGCTTGCTAGATGAAATTGACGTTAAACGTCTGAATCAACTGAATGAGATACTCACCGATTTTCATGCCGCCTCTATTGATACCGGACGTATCTGGAAATCTAAACATGCTCAAAAACTCGATCCCCGGCAACGTGTCGATCGACACTTGTTGAAAAACCTCAAGAAACTCGGAAACGCCTTAAAGGACGATGGCTTGCGTGATGAAGTTGTCCATGCGCTAATCGGGAAGTATGTCTACCTCCACTATCTATGTGATCGGCATATCCTTTCAGACGAGTGGTTGCACCAGCAGCGGATTGACCCTGATAACGTGTTCAAGCGTCATGCAACAATCGGCAGCTTGCAAAGACTTACTTCTGCCCTCGAAGATCGCTTTAACGGCAGAATCTTTCCCATCGATTTCGATGACGAAAACACACTTCTGGATAGACATGTCTCATGGGTCGCCTCGGTTTTCATGGGCGATGAGTTCATAGACACAGTTCCCAATTCCGTGCGCCAGTTACACCTTCCTTTTAAGGCGTATGACTTTCATTATATTCCCGTCGAAACGCTTTCAGCCATTTATGAGCAGTTCATTTCCGAAAGCAAGGAAAAAGGCGCGATATATACACCAGAATTCTTGGCGGACTATCTTCTCTCAGAGGTTGAAGGGTACAAACAACTCAAACGCGGAATGAAAATACTCGACCCCGCTTGCGGTTCAGGGGTTTTTCTCGTACTGGCATACCGCCGGCTTATTGAGAAAGAGATGGTCCGTCTGGGTCGAAAACTTACACCTGATGAATTAGGTAGTCTTCTGCTGGAAGGCATTTATGGTATTGAGCGAGAGCGTGATGCGTGTTATGTGGCGGAGTTCAGCTTAATCCTCACTCTCCTTCATTATACCGAAGACCGAGACCTGCAGAATCTAGACTTTCAGTTCCCTGAACTACACAACAGCCAGATTTTTGAATGTGACTTTTTCGATTTGAAGGGGGCGAAGTTTTGGCAACAGGGATTAACGTTTGATTGGATTGTCGGCAACCCGCCGTGGATTAAGCCGAATACAAAAAGTGAAAAATTTGCGCGGGCCTGGATAGAGAACCACAAAGCGGACCATCCCGTTGGCGACAAAAGCGTGGCTGAAGCGTTTAGCTGGCTTGTCACAGACTTATTAACCCCCGACGGAATCGTTGGGCTTGTATTGCCCGCGACGAGCCTCGTGAATCTCAAATCTCAAAAATATCGTGAACCTTTTTTTACGCAGCACGAAGTTCTCCGAATTACCAATTTTGCGAATCTCAGAGAGACGCTGTTTGATAGAAGAGCGACATTGCCGGCGGCGACGATGGTCTATCGCCGAGCGGACGAGACACGTGATAAACCCCACATCCTCCATTACGCACCTCTCTCCGTGAATCAAGTTGCTGGCGCAAAGGGCAGGCCGTGGGTTATAACGATTAACGAAAACGAAATCCAGACCATCTCTCCCTACGAAGCTGAGAAAGGGGAGACAATCCTCTGGAAACTTGCCTTATGGGGCACGCATCGTGACAAGCGAACGCTTGAGCGCATCGAGCATCTATTTCCGAACACGCTTGGAGAAATTTGCAAAAAGAGAGGCTGGCCATTTCACCAAGGGGCGGAATTACGCAATGGGAATGAGGAAACGCACGAAGCATTGGAGTACATCACCGAGTTGAGAGGCAAAAAGCGATTCCGAACCGATTCGATGAGAAAATCCTTACTCCGTTTTTCAGTTCCACAAGATGTTCTGGAAACTATGCCTGATGAAATGTTTGACAACATGGTAAAGGCAAAGAACTTCATGGGCGCAGGTGCTTTATTGCGCCAAGTTAGCATGAGTTTGTTTGATATGCTATTGCATAT
>JAPUIP010000555.1 GCA_027296925.1 Candidatus Poribacteria bacterium
TAGCCCATGCACAGGTTGGCAAGGTTTACATGATGGCTGAAGACTTGCCCCGCGCTGAAGCACACTTCAAGGAGGCTTTAGACCGTCAAGCCGAACAAGCGAACATTTTGTTAACCATCGCATCGGCGTATATGTCGTATGATATGCACAAAGCCGAGCAATACCTAGATCGGTTAATCCTTCATCCCCCTGAGGATAGTGAAGTCTTTGCGGATATCGCTGATGAATTGATTGACGCAGAAAAACCTCAGACGGCGTTGGAAATATTAGAGTTCGGCTTGGAGATGTTTCCAGACGCAGTTCCCCTGCTGATCGCCCAAATCTCGGTTGCTATTACGATGCATGACTTCGATTTAATGGGCGAACTGCTACAATCGTTACGTGAACTCGCTGTGGACACCGACAACTTTGACGTATTAGAAGCAATCTCAGCCCTGGAAATGATGCTAACATTTCAGGATACTTTAGGAGGTCTATTTGGTTATGACGACGACGGGTATGATAAACCCTTTTGACGTATTAGGAGTTGATGGCGCAGCATCCGAGGCCGATGTAAAAAAAGCCTATTTTCAAATGGTTCGGAAATTCACACCGGAGAAACATGGAGAACAGTTCAAACAGATTCGAGAGGCCTACGATTTGCTGAAAGATCCCTCTCTCCGTCTGGAAGCAGTGGTATTCAGTTTCATGACACTGTCAAGCGATACCGCTATACAAGACGTGGAGTTGCCACCGATTGAGTTAAGTGCCAAAGTTTTGCTTTCGTGGATGAGAAAAACCTTTACCGATCTCGATTGCACAGATTTCACAGGTGATTTCAATGAAATTCTTTGAGAGATTGACAGAATTTGTCCGGTGCATCGAGATCACGCATGTCTCCTCTGCTGAGATGATGAGTGAATTGCCAGTTGAAACCGATGAGTTGTCCCAAGCAGAGGAACTTTACGACGCGATGGCACAGCTCAGTGACTCAGTGAAGAAACTCGGACGTACTCAGTTTCGTGCGAATACGCTTGCTGAATCTGATCGCAAAGAGATTAAGCAGATGCTACTAAAGATTCTGAGTTCTGCCACTCAAAAGCAGAAAGATACGCTCGCGGATTTGCTGCTTGTCGTTGATGGCTTAGAAGAAGGAATCAACCAGATCGAAAAACTTAACAGCGAAAATGGGCATCCCGTTGCGTGGGCAGATGGCTTTCGCATCGTACATGAGCGGTTGCTCAAAATTTTGAAAAAATTGAACGTGACTCCGATTGAAGCGGTCGGACAGCCGTTTACACCCAATCTCCACCGGGCCGTGGATACCATTGAGACAGATGGCGTCGCAGAAAACACCGTTACCGAAGAACAACGACGGGGTTACCTATATGGAACCGAAACATTGCGATATGCCGAGGTGGTTGTGTCCAAGAAAGGAAAAGTATCGAATGAAACCAATTATTGGCATTGATTTGGGCACCACAAATTCTGAAGTGGCGGTGATCCGGGACGGACAACCTTTTGTTATTTCTGATGTTGGGGGAAGCCTTATCGTCCCCTCATTTGTAGGTATTTCTCCCGGTGGTGAAATGGTTGTGGGTGAATTGGCCCGCAACCAGTACGTTGCCGCACCCGAGCAGACCATCAAATCAATCAAGCGCAAAATGGGCAGCGAAGAGCAGATAAGCTTAGGCGAACAAACCTACACGCCGCAAGAGATTTCCGCGTTCATCTTGAGGAAGCTAAAATCGATAGCTTCTCAGTTCCTCGGAGAAACGATTGAACAAGCTGTAATCACAGTCCCCGCTTACTTCACAGACCAACAACGCCAAGCGACCAAGGATGCCGGGGAAATCGCAGGTCTTGACGTGGTGCGCATTCTCAACGAACCCACCGCGGCGGCACTCGCCTATGGGCTTCAACAACAAGAAGATCAATTTCTAGCCGTATACGATCTCGGCGGGGGAACATTCGACGTCTCCATTATTGAGATTAACTGTGGGGTCGTGGAAGTTCGTGCGAGTCGTGGCGACACAGAACTCGGCGGGGACGATTTTGATGCTGCATTGGTCAACTATATCGCAGCGGATTTCAGGCAGAAACACGGCATCGATTTGCGGGAAAATCCCCGGAGTCTAGCACGTCTGACGCGAGCAGCAGAAGCGGCTAAAATCGAGATGTCGGATGCACCATTTGCAGTTATTAAAGAGGAATTCATCACAACGACTCAGGGAAAGCCACTTCACTTGGAGATCGAAATTGAGCGTTCCCGCTTTGAAGATCTCATCAGCGATATGCTAAAGTCAACTATTGAATGTGTGCATCAGGCATTGGAAGATGCATCTGTGTCTGCCGATGAGATTGACAAAGTCTTGTTAGTGGGTGGTTCTACGCGCATTCCACAAGTCTCAAGAATGGTTGAGGATGTTATCCACGCACAACCCCACCTGGAGATTGATCCGGATCTGTGCGTGGCAATGGGAGCCAGTGTACAAGCGGGAATAACCGCCGGTGAACCCATCGATGCTGTGCTAGTCGATGTGACTCCTCACTCCCTTGGAATCGAAGTTGCCCAATGGGGCATCAGTGGTCCAGTATTCGATAGATACAGTGTAATCATCCGGCGTAACACGGCAATACCTGTATCAAAATCAGAAGTCTACACGACAATGACACCAGATCAGCAAGAGGTCGAGATTAAGGTATACCAAGGCGAGGATGAGACCGCCTCCCAAAACACACTTTTGGGAGAATTCATGCTTGAGCAAATCAAACGAACAAAACGCGGACAGCCAAACATTATCGTCAATTTTGACTATGACGTGAATGGGATTGTCCATATATCGGCAAAGGATAAAAAGACCAATGAGGAGCGGCAAATCACGATAACCGCCGCACCATCTCGTCTGACCGAATCTCAGAAAGCGGATGCCACACAACGGGTGGCGGAGGTCGACTTTGCTTGGGATGCCGCCCCCACCGATTCTCACGAAAATGT
>JAPUIP010000556.1 GCA_027296925.1 Candidatus Poribacteria bacterium
CGACTGCTTCAATCGCGCGGTTTATCGCCACAATTTGGTAGTAGCGTGGAGTTTTGCCGGAAAGATCGGTGTAGTAGTCCTGGGTGAGCAATCGCAGCTTTGATGGGTCGTACTGCTTGAAGGCTTGATACCGCTGCCACAATTCATCTGGCGGAGGGAAGTTATCGAGGGCGATAAATCGTTCAACGATTCCACCCGTTGCCGTTTTATCATGTTCAACGAACGCATCACCGTTGGTACTATAGGCAAACGGCAAGTCAAGCATCTCGGCGTAGCGGAGTGCCTGTTGTATCCCGGCGCCGACCGAGTGGTTATTGTCCTTTGCTTCGACGACAGCGATGGGGATATTGGGTTTATGGAAGAGGATATAGTCTGCACGTTTGTATTCCCCACGTGCGGCGACGTGTCCTCTGACGATTACGCGCCCCTCCGTCAGTTTGACCTCCTCGCGAATTTGTGTGTGGGGATGCCATCCCGCTACGGTAATGGCGGGGGTGATGTATTTGGTGCAAAGGTCGCGTTCGCTGAGAGACGTTTTGTCTATCATCGCTTGTCCTTGGATTTATCGCGGGTTTCTGCGTCGGGCTAAGTCAATGGGGATAACTGTATCATCGTTGACAACGGCTCTGTTTAATTGACCAAAGTCAAATTATCTGTTGGGCAAAATTCATCCTTCCGGTCCGTACCCCAAATTGCTTTCAAGTCCGGCGTATACACGTAGTCCTTAAAAAACCGTGAAATTCGATCTGCTTCTCGCCGTTCAGCAAGCCGTTTTTGGATGAGCTCAACGTTGATTTTATCAATCTCGAGCCCTATCGACTTTCGCCCCAACTGTTCAGAGACGACCAGTGTTGTTCCCGTGCCGGCAAAGGGGTCTAACACCACATCGCTCGGACTGGTAGAGGACAAGATGATGCGCAGCAACAGTTGAATCGGCGACTGCTGTTTGTGCAATCGATCTCCCGCTGGATCGCGCAAGGCTTCATCGCCAGCAAAATAACCGGACGTCAGTTCACGAATGTCGTCCCACACATCTGTGACGAACATTCCCCTCTCGCGCTCATGCTTGTAACCCGGCGGGAGTGGCGGATTAATCCGCAAACGATGGAATACGCGGGGACGCTTTCCCTTTGTGGCAAAGGCAATGATCTGATAGTGTTTGCCGAAACGCGTCATTCCCGGAACGGCGGAGGTTTTCTTTTTCCAGATGATTAAGTTCTGAAGCGTCCAGCCCGATTCGCGCAAACAGCGTAAGACAAATTCTGTATTCTTCTCTCGCTGCATAAAGTAGATGGCACCGCCGCTGGAAGTGAGCTCATAAATCTTTGCACACGTATCGCCCATCCACCCCCAGTATACTGCTTGCGGGAGATTATCATCCCATTCATTGTAAGCCTTATCCTGGTTAAAAGGCGGATCGAGGAAGGTGAAATCCACTTCGGCCAACCCCGCGTGTTGCTTAAACACCTGTTTTTCTAATAGTGAAGAACAACTCCCGTGCAGGACAACTGCGTTCATCTCACATTTCCTATCATTTCCAAGGACACAATACTGCTGGAATAGATGATACCTCGCCTGTGGCTCAAGCGACCAATTCTGCAATGCTATCACCACGCTTCAACTTTGTCAAGCAAATTGTCATGACGAAAGTCTTGACTTTTCTTGCAATCTCTGCTATGCTAATATTCTGTAATGCAGGTGAGTTCGAAGGTGACCCAATGGAAGCGGCGAATGTTGAACAACGAAGAAAGGGGTGTTGATGCGAAAACGTATTCTGCTCATCACTGCTGCGGTTGCCATACTGCTCCCCTGGATTGGCTGTGCCACTTCGGGAAACATCGGAGAGCCACAGAAAGAGGAAGAACAGGTCGCTGTGATCACGACGAAGAAAGGGAAAATTGTGATTGAGTTGTATCCGGATGCAGCGCCTGTCACGGTTGACAATTTCAAGAAGTTAATCAAGAGGAAGTTTTACGATTGGCTGACGTTTCATCGTAAAGAAGACAACCCTCGTTTGAATATCATTCAGGGAGGTGATCCAAAGGGAAATGGCGAAGGTGGTCCCGGCTATACCATCATTGACGAGTATACCAATCCAAATCAAGTTCCGCACCGGAGGGGAACAGTTGCAATGGCACGGGGAAAAACGCCCAACTCAGCGGGAAGTCAATTTTACATCTGTCTGAAGGCGCAACCGCATTTAGATGGACAGTACACGACATTTGGTGAAGTTATCCAGGGGATGGAAGTCGTTGATCAGTTGGAGGTCGGCGACGTTATGAGAAAAATCCGATTGGAGGCGAAATCAAAATATGTTATCCCAAAGTAGGAATCCACTCAGCAACATCACCTATTGTATTGCGATGCTTCTTGTCGCACTGTTCACGGTATACGTCACAAGTTGTTCACAGGAAGAGAAGGCGGGGCCGCCAAAGCCAAGACCACGCCGAACGGCCAGCGGCCCTGCGCAGGAGAAAAAGCCGAAGATTGACATTCACAACACCGTCGCTGTCATTGAAACAGTCAAAGGGATGATTGAAGTGGAGTTTTTTGCAGATGATGCCCCACAAACTGTAGAAAACTTTATCAAGAACGCACGCTTGGGTTACTATAAGAATGAACCGTTTCATCGCGTTGAGCCACAAACACTGATTCAAGCGGGCTCTCACATGCTCCGAGATACGATACCGATCGAGACAAGCGATCACAAGCCCGTTCGCGGGATACTTGTGATGGCAAAAGAAACGGGGGCCACTGTAGCCGATGCCTCCGAATTCTTTATCTGCCTCGATACACTGGAGCTGGATAGTGAATTCACCATGTTTGGGAAAGTCACGAAAGGGTTTGATGTCATCGATAGCATCAAACAGGGAGACAAGATTTTGACAGTCACCCTTCGTGAAAAAGGTTAGAACTTGCGTCAGACGCCAGAAAGACAGATTCTATGCATGATGCACGTTTACTGATTAGGAATGGCAGAAGGTAGGGAATCAGTTGATCGCCCTTTTCTTCTGCCATTTTTCGACGGCTCTACATCGAGAGCCGTTGTTGACGGAGGAACTTCACCGAAACGGATCAATCAAAAGAAAGGAATCTTTATGGCATTAACTCTCATCCACACAGCCCGTCCAAGTCCGGTTTGGCAGGAAACTTATGTTCGCCTGAAGAAAGGCCAACGTATGGTCATCGATGCACAAGGGGCATGGTCGCCAGATACACGGAACCGCATCTGCTGGTGCGGCGCCGATGGCATTGCAAATCTGCCTGCAGAAGAAGGTTACTTGCACCCCGGAACCAACGTTGGCGCGTTGGTCGCCCAGATTGGCGACATGGTTTTTGCGGTCGGTTCACGATATGACAATCCTGCGCCGGCTGACGGCGTGCTTTTTCTCGCGATGAACGAAAATCCGGAATACAATAATCAAGCCGGATCGCTGCCGGTGCAAATCATCCTTTTTGATGATTAACCCATTTACCAGATCCACGGAGTGAATTGCCGACCCCGATCGAAGATCGGGGTTTTATCTGTTTAACCGCAATTTTTCGGATTGAGGAGGTGCGAAGATGTCGGAAGCATCCAATGAGACGATTTCAGAGCCCACACAATCAGCATAGCAAGAAAGACCCCAGTTGCCGCCGGTGAATTTTACCAATTTCATTTCCGAACTCGCAACGACGGCTTTAGCTTACCTGAGTGGTTTTCAACATCCGGAGACGAAGGAGGTATTGGTCGATCTGGAATTGGCAAAGTGCACGATCGACACTATTGAGCTCCTCAAAGAGAAAACAAAAGGTAATTTGACGACCCCCGAAAGTAATCTATTGGATAATACCCTGTACAATCTCAGGATGACGTATGTACGGATGGCGAACAATCCTCCGCCGAAGCGGGCGGAATCGACGAACGAAACCCCATCGGAAGAGACGAAAGCGGAAGGCTAAACTCGCGGAGGAACAGATGAAAATTATCGATGTGAAGGCGACCACGCTGAAGGGGTATAAACAATGGAACTACATTCAGATTGAAACCGACGAAGGGATTACCGGGTTGGGGGAAGCGCATCCGGGGGAAGGGGTCATCGAGGTCGCGCTCAAACAACTGAAGCCGCTCCTTCTGGGAAAAGACCCCCGGGACGTGGAACCGCTCTACCACCAAATGGTCAACGCGCCCAAGAACCGATCCAGCATCTGCCTGTCTGCCATCGGAGGCGTGGAAACGGCACTTTGGGATTTGACGGGCAAGGCGCTCGGCGTACCGGTCTACCGGCTTCTCGGCGGAAAATACCGCGACCGGATCCGACTCTACGCCGATGTCGGATGGGGCAAAACCCACACACCGGAGGCCTGGGCAGAGCGTGCGCGAGAAGGGGTCGCAGACGGCTACCAGGCGCTCAAGTTTGATATCGACGGCTCGGCGAACGAGCTGCGCCACGATGCGGTGAATCGAGAACTGAGCACGGCAGAGCTGGCAAAGATGACGGCGTTGGTCGCAGCCGTCCGAGAGGCAGTCGGGGATGCGATAGACATCTGTATCGACTGTCACGGCATCTACAGCGTGCACGCTGCGATTCTCCTTGCCCAACGATTGGAGCCGTTCAACCTGATCTTTTTGGAAGACCCTGTGCCAAATGAGAATGTCGAGGCGATGGCGAAAGTCTCGGCCGCCACATCGATTCCAATCTGCACCGGGGAGTTCTTGTATCGGCGGGACGGATTCAGAGAACTCATCCAGGAGCAGGCGTGTGGCATCCTCCATGTGGATGTTTCGGGGACCGGCGGCATGCTGGAGGCAAAGAAAATCGCCGATCTGGCGGACCTCTATTACATGCCATTCGCCGCACACAACATCACGTCGCCGGTGGGGATGACAGCAGCCGCTCACGTCTGCGCCGCCGTGAGAAATCTGTACATCATGGAACTGCCTTACCACGCCGACCAGGTGTCGTGGCGATGGGATTTGGTGCAGTCCGAAGCGCCGCTCATTCAGGGTGGGGAATTCGTCTTGCCCGAAGCACCGGGACTGGGAATCGAACTGAACGCGGACGTGGCGCGAGCACATCTGATGCCGGGGCACGATTACTTCGGTTAGTCAATCGGACTGAAACTTTTCCGAATATTCTGAACCATGAAAGGGACTTAACCATGTGCGCAAGTTGGAGAACCCAATCAACACCCGCTGAAACGGTGCGCGCCCCTGCCGTCGCTGGCAGTTTCTATTCGAGTTCGCGGAACGCTTTATCCGCACAGGTGCAAGACTTTATCGAGAACGCTGAGCGGCAAACGATAGAAGGGGAACTTATTGGACTTATTGCGCCACACGCCGGTTACGTCTACTCCGGTCATGTCGCAGGATACGCTTATAAACAGTTGGCGGGAAAATCTTTCGACACGGTCATCTTGATTGGTTTGAGTCATCGCTATCCTGTGCGCGGTGCCGCGATCTGTGCCCACGGGTCGTTCCGTACCCCCCTCGGAGATGTTGAGATCGATGAAGAGGTTGCGGCAGAGATTATGCGGCTGAATAGCAAGGTCGTTGACCTGCCGCCTGCTCACGCGAACGAGCATAGCCTTGAGGTACAGTTACCGTTTCTCCAGCAATCTCTCTCTGACTTCCGCATCGTTCCAATCCTGTTACAAGATGACTCGCCGGAGAATGTCATGCTCTTGAGTCAAGCAATTGCGCAGGGCGTCGGCGATCGGTCGGTTCTGTTGCTCGGCAGCACCGATCTCTGCCACTATCCGGTCTACGAAGAGGCGCGCAAGTCGGATGAGGTCGTCATCGAGGCGATCGCGCACTCTGACACCGATTACCTGCGCAAGCAGATGGATGAATACATTCGCACACATCCGGTCCGAGAACTTCACTGCATGATGTGTAGTACAGGGGCAATCTATACAACACTGGAAGCGGCAAAGCGGTTGGAAGGAAATCGGATTGAGGTGCTCAAGGCGGCAAACTCCGGCGATGTACCGATGGGACAGCATGATCAGGTGGTTGGATACATGGCCGCTGCCATTTATCGGTAGAGGCGTCTTTCGGACAGAACTCGCTCGAACAGACTTCATTGTGACAAAGGTTAGGATGTACAAGATGTCTACGCTCACTACACTGGAAATCCCATAAGATACGCAATCATCCAGATTCGAAAAAGGACAACAACAATGACCAAAATTCCCTTTATGAAACTCAGTGGCGCGGGGAACGATTTCGTTAT
>JAPUIP010000557.1 GCA_027296925.1 Candidatus Poribacteria bacterium
GAGACGGGCTACTTCTACCTGCTTGGGTTGATCACATGGGTCGTTGCGACGCTTGTGTGGATGCAACAGCCGGACAACCGCGCAGCGCGAATCTCCTACTTGATGAGCATCGGCTTCATGAACATCTGTTCTGTTGACGCGACGTTCTCAATCCAGAACGATACGTTGAGTAGTCGGATCGTGCCGCTCTCCCAATTTTTCGCGGCGGCGATCTTGCCCTGCCTTTTCCTTCACTGCTTTCTGATTTTTCCTGCAGAGAAAAAGATCGCTCAGCGGTATGGCTGGCTGTTGAAAGTGCTCTACCTTCCGGGGATTGTTCTATGCGCGGCCATGTCTTTTTTCTATCTACGTGGGCACGACTATGCCCGCGAATTTTTTCTCATCCAATTGCCGCCGCTCGAGAATATCACGACCGGCTTTCTCTTCGCCTACTCAGTTGCAGGGCAGTTGCTACTATTACACACGAGCTTCGCTGCGCCTTCCCGATCGCAACTTCGTCAAGCGCGATGGTTGCTGCTCGGCATTGCAACGGGGACACTCCCGCAAGCAATCTTCACGACGATTCCAAAGGTCTGGGATGTCTCCATTCCGTATGTCCGTTTCTCCGCCTACACACTGTGTCTTATACCGATCTGCTACGTCGTTGCAATTATCCGCCATCGGTTGATGAATATCGAGCTCATCATCAACCGCAGCGTGGTGTACACCCTTGTCAGCGGATTTGCGCTTGGGATTTACCTGTTGAGCATTCAAGGACTCACGATGTTTTTCCACACAGCCGCCCGTTCACGGACCGTGACCGCTATATCCGTACTCATTGCTGCTGTGCTATTTGCGCCGGCCAAAACGCGCATTCAAAACTGGATCGATCGGGCGTTTGACCGTGAGGCGTACAATTACCGACAAACACTTTTAGCGTTGAGCCAGACACTCCACTCGATTCTCGATCTGGAAATTTTGGTGGATACTTTGCTCCGTCAGGTGACTGAAGCGATGCATATCGGTCAAGGCGTCGTGATGTATCGGGTGTCAGGAAGCCAGCCACAGTTTGTTCCGGAGGCGACCGTTGGCATCGTTTCTTTACCGCATGGATTACAGTTGACGTTATCCCCGTCGCTGCTGGAACAATTGCAAAGGGCGAAGAAACCGCTTGATTTCTCAGATCGACCGCTTGATCGGAATAGCATTCAATTCTTGGAGGGCAGTAGACATGCTACGATCGCTTCTCCAAATTCAGAATCGGTAGCAGATTTCATCGCACTGCTTCGATCGGCGGTATGGATACCGTTCGTCACGCGGACGAAGGCGCAGGAGAATCTGGTGGGCATCCTTGTGCTTGGACAGAAGCTTTCGGAGGAACCGTATAGCCAAACAGACCTTGCGCTGCTTGGCACCCTCGCGCATCAAGGCGCGACTGCTGTCGAAAATGCGACACTCTATGCCGAGTTAAGTGCGCGAACGAAGGCGATGGAGATGGCACGGGGGCAACTCATGGCAACATACTTGGATACCTATGGCGGTACAATGCCGGAAATGGATCGCCGAGGAACAGAAAGCGGAGATCTGGTTTCAGATTTTAACAATATTGCTGCCGCTCTCAAGGCGAGCCACGATCGCCTCAAGCAACTGGACACGCTCAAATCTCAGTTTCTGGATAACGTGTCCCACGAGCTACGAACCCCCTTGACACATATCAAGGGGTTTGTGGATAATCTGCTTGATGGCGTTGGTGGGAAGCTCTCAGAAAAACAGGCGAAATACCTATTGCGAGTGAAGGATAACTGCGATCGGCTCATCCGGCTGATTAATGACCTGCTGGATCTCTCGCAAATTGAGTCGGGCAAGATTTCCTTGCAGCTTAAACCGACCCGGCTATACCCTATTCTTGAAGCCACCATCGCGGGTATTCAGCCGATGGCAGATAAAAAAGCGATTCAAATCCATCCGCATTGTGACCCGGACGCGATCGTGTTAATAGACGCTGATAAGATGGGGCAGATTATGACAAATCTGCTCGATAACGCCGTCAAGTATACCGGAAGCGGTGGGCATGTGGGCATCAGCGTTACGAGGCTATCGAATCGTGAACTCCAGATCTGCGTTGAGGATACGGGCATCGGCATTGCCGAAGCAGAACTCGATCTGATTTTTGATCGCTTTCATCGAGTCGCGGGCTCCAAGAACAGCGGCATCAGCGGGATCGGGTTGGGGTTACCGATCGTGAAAAACCTTGTCGAGCTACATGGAGGCAACGTCTGGGTGGAAAGCAGACCCGGCAAAGGAAGCCGCTTTTATTTGACGCTGAAATGTGAAAGGGATTGATCTGTTGAGTCGTCTATCTTCAGGGAAGGGCTATGAACCTATTCGTTTATGGAACTTTAAGGGACCAGGAATTCATCCAAACACGGCTCAACCGTACACTCGATGATCCGGTCGAGGCAAACATGCCTGGATTTACCACGGTTATGTCGAAGTCCGGGTACCCCGTCATGGTGCCGGCTGCGAACGCTAGCGTGGAAGGGCTCGTCTGGCGGGGATTGACGGCCGAAGATTTCAGGATTTTGGATCGGTACGAGGGCTGCGATGTGGAGACGCCTATCTATCAGCGGGAGAAGCGGAACGTCATGATTGACGGCCGGGAGTCGGAAGTGTGGAGCTATTTCGGCACACCGGCGTTTTTAGCGCAGATGCGTTCTGAATGATTGTGCCATTTGTGGTATAGAAAATGAACCATCCCAAAGGGAGAATGATGGATCCAAAATCAATTGAACTGCTTAGAGAATTAACCCAAGCCGATGCAATCCCCGGACACGAAGCGGAGGTCCGACAAATCTTCCAGTCACATTTGGAAGGTATCGGCGAACTTCAAAACGACCGACTGGGAAGCATCTTTTGCACAAAGCAAGGGCAAGCGGAAAAGCCGCGCATCCTGCTGGATTCACACATGGACGAAGTGGGGTTCATGGTCCAGCGAGTAACCGGATCGGGGTATATTAAATTTATCCCGGTTGGTGGATGGTGGGCGCATACACTGCTTGCACAACGGGTAAATATCTTAACGAAAGGCGGCAAGCTTCCCGGCGTCATTGCATCCACGCCACCTCATCTTTTAAGCGAGAGTTCTCGAAACAAGGTGCTGGACATTAAAGACCTGTATATCGACATTGGAGCAGAAAGCGGTGAGCAGGCAGAAAAGGAGTACGGTGTACAGCCCGGTTGCCCAATTATCCCTTACGGGCCATTCATGCCGCTGAAAAATCCTAAACTGTTTTCTGCAAAAGCGTTTGATAATCGCGTCGGTGTGGGATTAGTTATCGAAACGCTTCAGCAACTCGGCGAACATCCGAATACGGTCATCGGGACTGGAAGCGTGCAAGAAGAGGTTGGACTACGCGGCGCACGGACCGCTGCTTCCGCAATCGAGCCCGACGTGGCGATTGTGCTGGAGGGACCGCCGGCCGATGATCTGCCGGGTTTCGATAGCGACGCCGTGCAGGGAAGACTTGGCGGTGGAGTTCAGATTCGGCTGTATGATCCAACGATGATCGCCAATCCGCAATTGTGTGACCTCGTGATTGAGACCGCCAAGACGCATCAGATTCTCCACCAGATTGCCGTTCGCCATTCGGGGGGCACGGATGCCGGAGCGATTCACCAGGTTGGGCATGGGGTGCCATCGATTGTGTTGGGGGTGCCGGCTCGCTATGTGCATAGTCACGTATCCATCATCAACATTGATGATTACCAGGCCGCTTTGGATCTGCTGCTGCGTGTCATCCCACGACTCGATCAATCTACCGTAAAGGATCTGGTTTGAGTTTCATTGATCGCGCTTCACACATTCGCTATCGGCACGTTAGTCGGATCACGCCATCGTAAGGGGTTGTGGGCGTAATGAGCAATCGCGCCGTTTGGTGGTTCATCGTCCAGTCAGCATCGAAGCTGTGAATCTTATGTTCGGTCACACCGCCATCGATTTCGATTTCATCGGCGCCGTTGACAATCCGCGCCGGCGCTTTGTCGAGGAACACCATATCGGTCTGCCGAAGATCATATACCGTATCGCCGATATAAAGAACCCCTTGCTTCCTGAGCCCGAATTCAAGCTGGAGCGGGATGCGCGCTTTACCTTCTGTTGTGATGCGAAACTCAAAGCCATCTGCAAGCCGTTCAATCTCCACGAAAATCCGGAGGTTCAGTGGGATGGCTTCTCGCCTTCTCGGTGTCGGTCTGTATATCCATTGGATGATTTCATTTCGGGTCATGTACGTTCCCTCATCGACCTCTAGCGCAACCGGCACGTAATCTCGAAAACCGTGGTAGATGTATCTGATCCGGAAGCCATCGATAATCGCTTTCCCGTTATGGAGTGCAAACAAGAGCGCTTTGTCACCGATAATCGTTGCACTCATTTTGTCCGCTCGAATCCGTGCGATATGTGATTTTGGATACACCGTTTCATACTGATTCGGGATGGGCAGCCGTGTAATCCAGTCGTTGTTGAGTTCAGATTCAATCATCAGCAACTCGCCGATGTCGGAGGTCAGAAAGAAACGCGAGGCACCCTCTTTTTTGAAGTGCCAATCGGGATGGTTGAGATGAGGTCGAATGAAGCCATTATCCATCCGTCGAAGGTAAGTCGTTAGCGTCACATCCCCTGCAGTTGCATAGTAGCCGTTGTGATCGATAATCGACATCTTCTTCCAGGCGCCGTAGCCGGTGGGCATGCCGTTCTCTACGCTTTTGTCGTGAGAAAATTCAGTTGCCACTTCTCCATCGGCATGGAACGTGTGAAGCAGAAAATTTAGGCTTCGCCGGACATACTCTAATACGAATGGACGGTTGAGTCGCTCCGCAATGACCAACAACATCATATTCGATAGCATGCTATAAAACGGACTCGGATCTCCATAAACCCCGTCATCGTTGATATCAATACCGTCTTGTAAAAAACTTTCAGCTCTGATCGCGGAGACACGATCGCCAAACTGCCTGTCAAATTCTACAAGCGCCGCGGCTGCCACCCAACAATCGTGCGGAGTGAATACAGATCTGGTTTTGATCGCCTCTATCCCTTTGCGGAGAAATGTCTCGATCTGCCGAAGCAATTCTGCATGTTGATTCTCGCGAGAAAGCCAGCGGTATGCGCGCAAGAGCGCGTGTGAAGCGAATGCGACACCGGTTGGTCCCCCGATGTCGCCGCGGAAGTATCTGTCAATGGTGCCATCTTTATCCTGTGAACGGGTGATGAACTGCATGGCAAGGTGCATGCGCTCAAGTAACTCTGAACTGTGATAGTATTGAGAATCCGGTGTGAGGTAGAGGGAGGCTAGCGATGCCAATGTGTTGGCTGCGGCCAGAGGTTCGCAAATCCGATGCTCTGGACAACGAAACCCGCCGTAATCGTGTTCGGCTGGATCTAAGACCTGCAACCGCAGCGCTTGTGTTGCAAACGCTCCTACAGCCGCTAATACAGCTTCATAATGAATCCTTGGCGTCATCAATTTACCCTCTCCATAGATCTCTTTTTATCATTTCGTCGAATATGATTGGTGATGTTCATTTTTCGTTAAGCTGAAGTTGATTGATTAATGATGCGCTATATCCCCCGCCGAATCCGTTGTCGATGTTGACGACCGTTACACCAGCGGCACAGCTATTGAGCATGCTCAACAAAGCTGCAATCCCACCGAAACTCGCTCCATACCCGATACTTGTGGGGACGGCGATAACAGGCTTATCCACTAACCCACCGACAACGCTGGCGAGTGCGCCTTCCATACCTGCCACGACGAGAAGCACGCGTGCCTGAATCAACATCTCGTGATAGTGGAGCAGGCGGTGCAACCCCGCAACCCCCACATCGTACAACCGCTCCACACGATTGCCCATCATCTGCGCGGTTTCCACGGCTTCTTCAGCTACGGGGATATCGGACGTGCCGGCAGAGATGACCAGAATACCATCGTGCAGTTCACCGGCGGGTTGACCAATCATGATTGTACGGGCGAGTTCATTGAAACGAGCGGCCGAATCGACGGCCGCTAATGCCTGATACATCTCAGCCGTCGCGCGGGTGGCCAGGAGGAGATGCCCGGCCGCAAGAATTCGCTCGCTGATTTCCTTCACCTGATCGACCGTTTTACCCTGGCAAAAGATCACCTCTGGGAAACCTGTTCGTAGTTGCCGATGGTGGTCGACTTTGGAAAACCCAAGGTCTTCAAACGGTAATTGGCGTAGGGATTGAATTGCCGCTCCAACCTCAACTTCACCACGCTGAACCTGCTCAAGAAGCGATCTTAATCTGTCGAGATTCATCTGAGCCTTTCCATCTTCAGATAAAGAAACCACAGGCATTACTTCCACCTGTGGTTTGTGTCTATGTTGCCGGTATGCGATGTCTGCTGAATCTTAACTCACCGCGTCCTCTTCGTTCGGCTCCACTTCCTCCTCCCCGCTCTCTTCTGAAACACTGTGCACAAGATCTGCCTTCTTCCCCAGGAAAGCGGTTTTTCCAGCTTCTACGGCTGCTTTCACATTCCCGGCTGCGTCATCAACCCGCGCTCGACCTTGATCGACAACATCTGTGATCCGCTCTCTTGTCGCTTCTCGGACTCTATGAGCGGCTTCAATGCTTCGTTCTTTGGCATCGATAGAAGCGCTACGAATCTTTTCTCGGGTTTCTCGGCCGGTGATTGGCGCAAATAGTAAACTGAGGAGGGCACCGAATAAGCTCCCTAAAAAGAAAGCAAATACGACCGCCAATCCATTGCCTTGTCTTTCGTTATCCATTTGATTATCTCCTTGGTATAAGGCTGTTATCTTCTAAAGCCGCATTGAATCGCTCGATGCATTGATCCACGAGCTCGTTCATCGTTTCTTTCGCCTTCTGGGCGGCATCGGCGATTCCATCCTGGGCATCGATAGAAACTCTACGAATCTGTTTACGTGTTTTTTTACCGGACTGTGGTGCCAACAGTAAACTGAGGATCGTACCAATCAGGCCTCCGATGAAGAACATGATGACAATCGCAAGACCATAACCTCGGCTTCGGCCTCTCATCTCAATAACCTCCTTACTATTCTTAACTTGTAATTTATTCGCTTTGTTCCTCTGGCACGGCGTCTTCTGAATCTGACGTGCTCGATTTTCGAGGTTGACGGAATACCTCCCAACCCGCTTTAATTCCACTCCACAAACTGATAACATCCGTGATAGGAATAGAAAGCTGGTCGCGGTAGAATTCCGCACGCTTCACTGTTGTTTGCGAGAAATCTGTGATGCTGTCAATCAATTCGTCCATCTTTGCGACATTTTGATTGACAGTTTCTGTCATCTCCTGAATGCTGTGTGTCATCGGCTGGATCTCTGACACGCTGATTTCATGGACAGAAGCGGTAATCTCATTGATGTTTTTGAGCAACTGTGGCAGCTCGCCGTTCAGTGTTTTGACGGTTTGATCTACATCCTGAAGCAAGTTGCCGACTTCCTGGTAGGTTAACCGCTCGATTGACCTCAAATTTTTACGAATGCTCTTCAATACAGCACACAGATAGACAAATAACAGACTGAGTGCGAACAGCATGACTCCTAAACAAACTCTCCACAGAATCGAAGCCCATTCCATATATTGTTCCTTCAATCACTGTTTTTCTTCACATTTTGATTCACAAGGTACTGTCATTTCCGGGTCATTATGGTCACTGGCGCGCATCCGCGAACTGAGCCCTTGCATGGAAACAGCGATTCCGTTCATGTTTTCGAGCAGTCGCGGCAGTTCGCTATTCAGTGTTTGCAGTGTTTGATTGATGTTCCCGAGTAAGGCTTCAATTTCTTTTGTGTCAAAACCTGTCAGTAAGTTCCGGATTAAAGTGCTGGCCAGACCCTTCACCGATCTTAGGATGTCGCTGATGCTATCCACCATCGCCCATAAATATCCACAGAACACACTTAAGGCGAATAGCATGAAACCGAAACCGATCTTCCAAAAAAACGAAGCCCATTCCATCTGTTAAGCCTTTACAATCGGTTACACCTGATTAGCGACAATATTCACGACAGCATCAATTGCGCTTTTCATCTTGCCTGGATTTCGGCTGCCGCCTTGAGCCAATTCGGGACGCCCACCACCCCGACCATCGGCGAGGCGCGTGATTTCTCGGATAATCTTCCCCGCCTGTAGCCCACGGCTCTTCACGAGGTCTGGCGTCACACCGACAACAAACGCAGCCTCGGTGCCGATTGCCGTAGCCAGCACGACCACACCCGATCCGATCCGATTTTTGAGGTCATCAACCAGATGGCGAAGTCCATTCCGATCCGTGTTTTCCAGGCTGGCAGCAATGACCCGAAAACCATTGACCGCGGCGGCATTCTGCACCAGATCCGAGGTCTGCGATTGAGCCAGTTTCCCCTGAAGTTCTCGCATCCGCCGTTCCAGTTCTCGATGGGATTGGAGGAGTTTTTCCACCCGTTCCGGCGCGAGATGCTTTTGCGTCTTGAACATATTTGCAATCGCAGCAAGTGTGTCATCTTCGGACCGACTCTGTTGATACGCATCCGCTCCGGTTAACGCCTCAACGCGACGGACACCAGCGGCGATGCTGCTTTCGTGGAGAATCTTCACCAGTCCAATTTCGCCAGCCGCACGGACGTGCGTTCCGCCGCATAGTTCCTTGCTGTATTCGCTAATCTGCACCATACGCACCATGTCGCCGTACTTATCCCCAAAAAAGGCAAGCGCCCCACGATCTTTGGCGGCTTGTAACGGGAGATAGTCGGTTTCGACACTGTTATTCAAGCGAACACTGTCGTTGACAATTCTTTCAATGTCGTGGAGCTGCTCCGGCGTAACCGCCTCATAATGAGTAAAGTCGAAGCGGAGGCGTCCCGACTCAACGAGGGACCCCGCCTGACTGACGTACGTTCCGAGTACAGTTCGCAAGGCGTGATGAAGGATATGCGTTGCTGTATGGCTGACTGCGATGTGCTGCCGTCGTTCGGCATCGATCTGGGTTTCTACGGTCGCTTGTGCAACAAGCTCTCCCGCAATCACCTCGCATTTGTGGACGAACAGATTCGGCGCCGGCTTTGCGGTATCGACAACTTTAAGTTTCGCATTTTCGCTCTCGATGACCCCCGTGTCGCCCACCTGACCGCCCGATTCTCCGTAGAAAGGTGTCCGATTGAGGATGACAGAAACCGCTTCTCCCTCGTGAACGCTCGACACCAGTTCATCTCCCCGGATTAAGGCGATGATGTCTGCCTCGGCGTGGGTGTGGTCATAGCCCAAAAACTCGGTTTCCCCGAATTCTTTAACGATCTCAGCGTAGATTGCCTCGCTCTTATCATCACCTCCGGCAACTTTCCAATCTGCACGACTGCGCTCCCGCTGCTGCGACATACTCTCTTCAAATCCATCTTCATCAACAGTCACCTGACGTTCTCGGGCGAGAATCTGTGTGAGGTCTAGCGGAAACCCAAAGGTATCGTACAGTTCAAAGGCTCGCCTTCCCGGAAGTACGGATTGGTCTTGCGCTTCCAGTTCATCAAGCGAGTTTGTGAGAATTTCCAACCCGCGATCAAGGGTTTGGTGGAAACGTCCTTCCTCACCCTGAATGATCCGTTTGATGAAGTCGCGACGCGGCAGCATGTCGGGAAACACGTGCCCAAGCAGATTAACAACCTCATCCACAAGCTGATAAATAAAAGGTTCATCCATGCCCAACCGCTTGCCATAAAGCACCGCGCGACGCAAAATTCGACGGATGACATAGCCACGCCCTTCATTGGAAGGCATCACCCCGTCGCCGATAGCAAAAGTGAGACATCGAATGTGATCGGCAATGACACGGTGCGGGACACCACGCTCGTCGTTGAAATACGCCTGATTGGTCATATTCGAAATCGCTTCGAGGATCGGCACAAACAGATCGGTTTTATAATTTGAATCCACGCCTTGCAGGACCGAGACCATCCGCTCAAATCCCATGCCGGTATCGACATGCTTCTCTGGCAGTGGGTGGAGTACTCCCTCCACATCACGATTGTACTGAATGAACACCAGATTCCACAATTCCACGAATCGATCGCAAGTATTGATTCCGCACTCATGCGCCGCATCCGGCGTGGGACACACTTCAGGACCGAGATCGATAAAGAGTTCAGAGCAGGGACCACAAGGCCCCGTCTCGCCCATTTCCCAGAAGTTATCCTTGTCAAATCGACGGACCCGCCCAGCAAACAGGTCAGTCACTTCATACCACAGCTTTTCGGCTTCATCGTCGCTCACATGAACACTTGCCCACAGGCGCTCTTTCGGAATTTTCCAGATCTCCGTGACCAACTCCCAGGCGAAGGCAATTGCTTCCCGTTTGTAGTAATCCCCAAAAGACCAATTGCCCAACATCTCAAAGAAGGTCTGATGGCTTCGCGAGTAGCCAACATCCTCCAAATCGTTGTGCTTTCCGCTGACGCGCATACATTTTTGGGTATCGGCTACCCGTTTGTAATCACGGCGACCGATTCCCAGAAACACGTCCTTAAACTGGTTCATGCCAGCGTTAGTGAATAACAAGGTCGGATCATCAGCAGGTATCAACGATGCGCTTGGAACAATCGTGTGCCCCTGTTTTCGGAAATAATCTAAAAAGCTTGATCGAATTTCGTCTGATGTCATCACTCATCTATCCTCTTAATACTTGCTCAATCGTCCGTTGAATCGTTTCATAGTCAAACCCACGCCTTTGCAGAAAACCGTGCAGCCGTCGCTTGGCGACATGCGTCGGAAGTGACCTGTAGCGGCTCACCTGCTTCTGCGCCAGTTGAAGCGCCAGTTCTGTTTCCTGTTCACTACCAATCTCTTCCAGGACGCGATCCACCGTCGTCTTGTCGATTCCCTTACTGGTCAGTTCATGCTGCAACATCTTTTTGCTTCGTGGTTTTGAGCGCTGACGGCGATTTACCCAATTCTTCGCATACTTTTCATCCTTGATATAGCCGAGTTGCTCCAGGCCTTCCAGTGCTGTATCAATTGCTCTATAACCGAAACCCTTCCGTTCGAGTTGATCGCTCATCTGCTGCTTACTATAGCTCTGGCTCAGCAGCAGGTCAAAGGCGTAGTTTTTCGCACGCATCCCTTCATCCGCCGCGATGAGTTTTTGCAGCACCGCCTCCTCGATCTCCAGCCCGATCCGCAAGCCAAACTTCGTGATCAGACTGGGCTCGACATCCCTAAACCGTTCTCCGTCAAGAAAGAGGGTTCGGCGCGAGGAGTGCTTCCCTTCAAGCTGGATGTCAGTGATTCTCTTCTTCATTTACCTTTGTATGCTCAAAGTAGGTCCGAAAAATAGAGTCTGCAAGGCGGCTTCCGGCTCCGACCAAACGGGCCAATACCCCAATTTGCTCTCGGCAAGACACATTGTCAGTGGGATTGGGATAATTCAGCAGGTGATCTATCTCGCCCCAAATCTCCTCAAAGAGGGTTCTTACCTGAATTTCACAACATACTGGTGAGTCCAGCCTCGGTTTCACAACGTAGTGAATGCTTGTGTATAAGCTCTCCTTAACCTCAACCCGAAGTCCATGTTTCGCAAAAAATTCTCTTGACTCAGGATCCCAGGTATACGCTTTAGGGTCTTCATACAGTACCCAATCTCGACTCTCTAGTTTTTTTGTGATAGCTTGATGAATCCGAGAAAACTGCACTTGATACAAGTGAAGCACGCGAACCCCTGCGATGTCGGTAATTCGCTCAAAAACATTCCCTGGAGTAATTGGGTCTGCAGAAGAGGACTTGCGTTGTATTTTCTCACACAGATGCTGTGAATCCTTCAGACGACTCTTCACTGAATGAACAACCGAAGGGGGCGCTGTCAGCTCGGGATGCGTTTCAAAGAAGCGAGCAACATACTGACGAAAAAGATCAA
>JAPUIP010000558.1 GCA_027296925.1 Candidatus Poribacteria bacterium
CCGCCATACCGCTGCTGCCGCCATAACCGCGCAGACGAGCGCGCATAAACCGCGTTGGCATCGTATGCTCCGCCGCGGATCACCCGATAATTTTTATATGGCGCTGCGCCCCCATCATACGGGCCATACTCGTCACGTACCCACTCGTAGAGATTGCCCATGGTGTCGTGCAGCCCGAACGCGTTCGGCCTATACTGTCCCACAGGTGCATGTACCGTGTGCCCATCGTTCAATCCTGTTTCAAATTGCCATCGACTTAGACCGCCGTGTTCCTTGGCGTATTTGTCCGCCAGATTTCCGCCCTCGTCAATTCCATTCGGGTCCTCTCCGGTCCACCATGGCGTATCCGTTCCTGCGCGACCCGCATACTCCCACTGTGCTTCCGTCGGCAGCAAAAGCCCCAGACGAGAGAGCACAAGTCGACAATCTTCCCAGTCAACTTTTTCAACAGGATGCATAAGATTCGCAGGCTGACCCTCAGCATTCCACGATGGCAAATAGCGTGGCTGCCCAGAGTCCAACTTGTGAGGCCCATATTCAGACGGATTTTCACCGGTCACCCGTTGCCATTGGCCTTGTGTCATTTCGTACTTCGAAATGAAGAACGCATCGAGGGAAACTTCATGAACGGGCGATTCGTCGGGGCCTGCATACTCGTCCCGGTTGTCATCCCCCTCTATTGAGGCGCCCATTTTGAACTTTCCCCCAGACAGGAGCACGAAAACGAGGCCCGTCTCATCGGTCAAAATAAGCGATCCGGACTCAGGATCCCGTTCCGGCAGCTCACCTGTTTGGAGGTGCGCAAATTCCCAAAGCCCTGATGCCCGGTCCTTGCCGATTGGCACAAGTCCGATCTGCGGCGCAATCTTCAAACCGGCATACATCGGGCTGTCTGCAACATCCGCAATCGACGAATTCGCCTTTTCCCAGGCTACTTGATGATCGGTGATTGAACGTTTCTCAATCTCCTTCGCAAATTTCAAGCGAGCCATGACGGATGAAACCGTCGCGCCGTAAATGTCATAGGAATGAAAAGCCTTCAATCGGCTCAGCAGGTCGATAAGCTCATCACGCCACCAGCGATAATCCACCGCATTTTTCAGATCCTCAAGAATATGTAACCGCAGCCGGCCAATCTCATTTTCAAGCTTGGCAAGATGGGCCGTGAAATCCGCACCGTCTTCAACCTCTTCCGGTTTCCAATTGTCATCCTCCACATGCCGGCGGCGATGCTCTTCGAGATGATCCAGCTCAGCCTTTATGGAATCCGGAAACGAACCTGCTTTCACCGAAACCTCTGCCAGTGTCGCTTCATGGATCGCTACATTTTCCAACAAGGAATTCGCCTGGATAAGCCATTCCTCCATAGGCTTGATATTATCCGGGTGAGCCGGCCAAAGTTCCTTCATCAACTCCAGCAACATCTTCAGTCGCAACGAATCTGACAGCAAAAAAACTCGATCGCTATCCTTAATGAGATTATGCTCGGTTGAATTCGTCACACCAGATCTAGCCCCCACATCTTGAGAACTTTCACACAAAAAAACCGCCGCGCAGAGGGCGATGATAGCGATCTTCCCCGAGAATTTTCTGGTCTGACCCATCTAGCTTTTCGCTATTTTACGCGTTATACTAGCGTTATGCCAGCGTTCATTTCCGATCTCAGATCTCGTCTATCAGATGCGAGCGCTGCTTTCGAATGTGATCCGTAAACCGAAACCAAACGGTTAAGCTTGGGCAGCATCAGCAATTTCACCAGTGTATGTCGTTGTCGAATCACATCGAATGATGGCACCGATTTCCTCAAGGGCACCGATCACTTGAACAATTGTTTGTGGTTCCAAATCGAGTTCGTCCAGCAGACCACCTAGTGTAAACGGTCCCGGCTCTTCCGATATTCGCCGACACAAACTTGCGCTTTCCTCAGTTATATCCGACACAAAAAGACCGTCCTCGTGGCCAAAAACCTTGACCACGCTTTGCGACCGACCACGAATCTCGGGAATCTCAACAGTCATGGCCTTGTCCGGATTCCTACGGAACCATGTCAACGGGCTGAAATCGCGGGGAACGTGGTTAGCCCGGGCCACTAAATCTTCCGCCGTCATAGTGTTAATGTCTTCAGAAATGCCGGCTAACATTTCCCGCAAAGATTCGAACGTATGACATATCGTTGTTGGGGTACCTCGAACTCCCAAAACGCTTTCCCGCCAGTCGACGCGCAAGAGCAGCTTTGCACGAATCTCGTCGAGCACAACATCCAACCACGTTCCGGGCGTCACTGCGAATTCCAACGCAATGCAATCTTCGACGGCCTTCGTCTCATGCCAATATCCGCGTGGCAGGAAATATACGTCCCCGGGCCCTGCTTCATCGGTCGAACAATTCTTTGGCATGGTCTGTGGGAGGGTTTCTTTTACGTAGGGCTGAAGATCCGGTCCCGGACGGGAGGTGTCGTGGCTGACCAACGGATTCAATACGTGCTCGTTCGGCGCCAACTTCCAAATCTTTCGTCCCCGTAAGAGGATATTGAATCCAAAGTCCATGTCGAAATGCATGGGAATCACCGAATTTGCCGCAGCGGCAAATATACTGCAGTGGGCTGAATGCCTCGGCACGCCGAGCTCACGCTCCAATGGCCGCAAGAACTCGCCGAGTTCCGGCAAATACCTGTCAATCCTAGGCACATAAAGAGCGTGGCCCGTTTCATAAAGTCCAAGCGCTCTCTCGGGCGACGAATTCACACTCCCGGCCTGGTTCCAGCCTTTCACAGGGCCTCGGGACATGGCAAGGATGGCTTTTAGATCCGTAAGTTGGGTTAGGTATGGCAATCCAATCCGGTCCAACGCTCCCCGCCATAACAATGGCCGCGATGGCCAGAATTTCGCCAAAAATTCGCCCGAATCTATTGGATAAAACAACCGCTCTAAACATGATTGGCCACGGTTCATCCGCTTTGGTCCATTTATTGTGTCCAGACGGTCAGCACGTATCTGGACCCCGATGTTATAGCCCTCGCCATATGTCTGTGGGTGACCCGCCCCGGAAAAAGAATGGCTTCGCCAGGGGAATTTCGATCGGTGCAGTAGTTCTGCCGGGGAAACCAGACGCCGCCACCAGTGAACGCTGAATTGAGCGGCATTGACAATGTCGCATCTGATTGATTGTCATGGTGGGCAGGCATGCCTTTCTGCGTTTCCATGGTGTATCGAATGACGAACGGCGGATGGATAACCTTCAAGCGGATCGTCCACAGTCTGTACATGAGTGGTGCAACATGAAGAACCTGGGCGATGAGCCCCGGCGTGGCCAGACCCTTGGCGATGGGCCGCTCGGGAGCCGGCGCCTGATGGATCGTGCCGCAGGCGCGGCAGC
>JAPUIP010000559.1 GCA_027296925.1 Candidatus Poribacteria bacterium
GTCCATCACTGGGGGTATCTCGTTCACTTCTGGATTCCGCAAATTGTCCGCAAGTGTGTTATTTGAGTGTGTAAAAATTCCTAACTATTTGATAAATATGGTACTCCCTACCGGATTCGAACCGGTGTTACCGCCGTGAGAGGGCGGGAATGGTCTAATGGTTTCAACTAGTTATGAACATGTAAGGTATTGATATTACAAATATATAGTTAATAGAAGTAAAGCAGCGTAAACTCCAATAAAGCCACATTCGTTTGGGAATGTTTTGGAAATCGGAGGTTATCGCCGTGCCAAGAAGTCAACGAAGCAACTCTTTTGGGACAAGATCATCGCGATTCAAGCACCTTTCAGCCTGCAAAGAGCACTGGACAGCTGCCGACGAAGGCGTATCGCTCGGTTATCGTCGCGGCAAGACCAAAAGTGTTTGGTATGTTCGCACGTACAAAGGTAGCCGCAAGTATGAACAAAAACCGATCGGCCTGGCTGATGACTACCAGGACGCCGACGGTGAGCAAATTCTGACGTATTTTCAGGCGCAGGATCGAGCAAAGGAACGGGCTCGAAGAGCACGCGATCAAGAAAGGCCGCTGTTGGGACGATCCGGTTATACGGTGGCTGATGCCGTCGAAGCTTACTTGGACCACTACAGGACCGAATCTGGAAAGCAGACCAGAGAGGTTGAACGGGTATTCCATCGCGATATCCTGCCGACTCTGGGAAGTCGGCCTGTTGAGTCACTGACTCGCCAAGAGATCATGAACTGGCGCAGCGGTCTGATCCGGCAAAAACCGCACAATCGAGCGAGAAAGCCGGTTGAGGTAGACGTCAGTAAAACGGAATTGAAACGTCGGCGTAAAGCAACCGCACAGCGCAAATGGACGATGCTACGAGCCGCCCTAAATCATGCCTTCTCTTCCGGTGATGTCTCGTCTGACGTGGTCTGGCGCAGCATAAAGCCACTCAGGGACATCGACGCTCCGCCACCATCTCGGATACTCACCGCAAAAGAATGCCGGGTTCTGACCAACAAAGTGGATGCAGAATTTCGACCAATAGCCCAGGCAACTTTCCTGACCGGAGCGGCATTCAAGGAACTTCGCGAGGCGACTGTTGACGACTACATGCCGCAGTCTGGTCACCTTCGGGTGTTCAACACAAAACGACGGGCCCGACTTGTCCCACTCACAGATGAGGGGAGGCGGCTGTTCGATTCACTGGCCGCCAATAAACCTAGAGACAAGCCGATTTTCACGAAGGCAACAGGCGAGCAATGGAATAAGGGCATGCAAGGTCGCCGCATGAAAGACGCGAGTGCCGCAGCGAAGATGAGCCCGGCTGTTACTTTGACGGATCTTCGGGACGCATATGGCAGTTTACTTTTGAATAACGGCGTATCACTTGAGGTCGTTTCAAAAGCTATGGGTCACGCCAGCATCGACACCACGAAGAAGCACTACGCTCATTTGCTTCAAGAGACTGTGGACAGCGCCATTCGCGGAGCCTTACCTGAGCTTGGCATTGAGCAGCAGAAGATCAGGCGGGTGTTATGAGCGCCGCAGATGATGATCTGAAAGTTCTTGCCGTACTGTATGAGAAGTTCAAGAATCCTCTCTGTGCATTGCACGCTATTAAAACTTCACTCGAGCACGACTTACCGATCCCGCAGTGGGCGCAAGATTATCTTCTTCATTCCGTTAATTTATTACTTGCTATACCACTAGGGCTGGGACAGCCGCCGTCAAGGAAGACACATGCGGCGATCGCGGATGCACTGGGGCTATCGAAACCTGGCGTGCAGATCACAAACCAATTTCATAATCTCCTGAGAAACATCGAAATCACACGGGCGGTGCGGCGACAACGAAAAGAAGAATCACACCCGCGAATGCAGACCACAATCAACAAGAATGTTGGCGAAATATTTGGCCTGGAAGATGGTGTCGTGAGAAAAATCCATGAAGAATTTTCACCATTGATTGAGAAGCTCGACAAGTAAATATTACTTAAACACCCCCCTTTCAATAAAAAAATAGTAATTCCCCCTTTGTGCTATCTGCGCAAGAATATTGCTCATACCTAATCAGGATTAACTGTTGTTAATCGCGACTTAGTTTCGAAGTAGGAATTAATGATCGTCCCGCGAGTGTTACGGACGCAGGCTTTAAACGAGGGCATAGAGGAGACCACACAATGCGATCCAAGTCAGTAAAACAGTTTTGCAAAGATCACGACATTACGCCGCCCACCGTTTACAAAGAGATGGCATCCGGGCGGCTTCGAAGTTTCAAAATCGGGCGAAATCGGAGGATATCTGAAGCCGCTGAGTCCGATTGGGTTGGACGAGCAGAGGCAGCTGCATGACGAGGCAAATCGAATTTGACAAATTCTTGTCAGCCAATACCCGTCAATCGAAACGAAGAGCATTCCGGGCATTCGCCGAGCTGACATCGAAACGCTCCTCTACATTCATCACGGCACATGACCAAGCTCTCGATATTGAGGTGGCGAAGTGAAGACTTCCGCCAAGCCCCTCGCACCGTACTCGCATATCGCAAAGCCTGTAGGAAACGGATTGTTTGTCTTGGCGGGACCCGGCTCGTTTCAACAGGCCAAGTACCGAAACGCTCAGGGGATGCCTGCGTTGGCCATTACAGGCGACATGCCGCCGGATTCGTTTCGATGGCCCGTGTCTGGATATGAAATCACCCTAATCAATATGGGCCTTTCCGATGACTACATCGAGACCCTAATGCACACGCTGTTGTGCTCCGGCGCGCTGTTTGTAGTCATCGTCAGCAAGTGGGATACCGGCGCCTCGATTCATCGGCCCGAGGAATTGTCCGATGCTGCCTGATTCGACCCTTGCAGAACTTGATGAGAAACGCCGGCAGGCTGCTAGTGACCAACAGTCCGGAGCAGATTCTCAAGATCCTGTCTGGCCTACTCTAAATAAGTCGGCTGCTTATCACGGCGTCATCGGTGATTTGGTGAAGACGATCGAACCTCAGACAGAGTCTGATCCAGCCGCAATTCTTTTTCAGGGACTGGCCTTATCCGGTTGTTGC
>JAPUIP010000056.1 GCA_027296925.1 Candidatus Poribacteria bacterium
TTCCTCGATTATATCGGTATCAGTAAAACACGTCCCGAAGTGATTGAGCAGATTGTGAGTGGTGTTGCGAGTGGATGCCGAGAAATTGGATGTGCGTTAATCGGTGGGGAAACAGCGGAGTTACCGGAATTTTACGCAGCGGGTGAGTATGACCTTGTGGGGACAATCGTCGGTGTGGTCGAGCGTACGCAACTGATCACAGGAAGCGGAATTGAGCCGGGGGATGGCGTGGTCGGTTTGCCTTCACTCGGATTACACACGAACGGCTTTTCACTCGCTCGGCGAATCGTCTTCGATGTGTGCGGTTGGGAAGCAGATCAATATATCCCCGAACTGAGCGCGACGGCTGGTGAAGAACTACTCAAGCCGCATAAGAGCTACGTGAAGAGCGTACTCGCCCTGCGGGAACATTGTGATATTAAAGGACTCGCCCACATCACAGGGGGTGGATTGCCAGATAACGTGATTCGCATCCTGCCGCCGAATTGTTGCGCGGAAATCCAGAAGGGAGCGTGGGAGATGCCACCGATCTTCCCTTTCCTTCAGGAGAAAGGGAGTGTTGACGAAGCCGAGATGTACCACGTTTTCAACATGGGAATTGGGATGGTGCTTGTTCTCCCACCGGATCAAATTGATATAGCAATTTCCGCACTCAGAGCGGCAGGCGAGTCCCCTTCGCAGATTGGCACAATTGTCCCGGGAGAAAGGGGTGTCCGAATTGTCTGAAGCGGCTATACCTGGCATATCTGTCAATGAGTTGACCAACCTCCTTGAGGAAACGGATGCACGGATTGTCCTTCGCGCCATCAAAGACGCGGACGATGCGGCGCTCGCGATTTTCTTGTTAACGCTACCAGACGTTTTACTGATAAGCGGTATATTCCGGCTCAATTTCGCCGATCCGTACCGGGCGCGCGTCTCGCGCCGAGCGGATGGTCGCTAAAGTGCACTGGACTGCGTGTACACCGTCCTCGCCGGTGTAGCGCGGCTGCGTGTTTTGCCGAATGCAGTCGATCAGGTGATGGACCTGGTTGATATGCCCCCGGCTGTAGTAGCAAATATCCGACTGCCAGACGTCGTCGCCGCCCTCGTCGAAGCGGAAACCGCATGTCTCTTTACCCTCCCGTCGCAGGACGAGATGCTGCTGCTGACCATCCCATAACAGATTGTCACCACCCTCGCCCAACACCTCAATCATTCCCGACTCACCGATAATAGTTGTGCTAAAGCCGCGCATATAGTCGTATTTCCCGTTGAGCCTTTCGGCGCGCATCCATACCCCCTGACAATCTGTATCGTCATACTTCCAGGTGATGATGGGAATATCGACCTCGGGTGTGGTATAGGGGTCATGAGCCGCGCCACGTTTTGTCGACCCCGCCCCACAGGTCCCGGTAACGGCGTAGACTTCACTAACCTTAGCGTTCGGCATGAGATATTCCGCGGTGGCAAAGAAATGCACTGCATGGTCGAAGATCCACGGATAGTCACCTCCACCGGATTTTTCGCCATCCACGCGCCAACTCCGGTCCGGAGGGATGGCACCCGCCGAAGCCCGTTTCCGCGCAAGCCAGGCGCCATGCCGCTGACGTATCTGTAACGGGCGTCCGATCTCGCCGAACTCGATTAATTCGCGCGCCTTGATATGTGAGGAGAGAAACACGTAGGTTTCGCCAACGACCAGCTTGCAACCGTTCCGGCGGGCCGCCTCGCAGGCCTCAAACCCTTCGCCCACATAGCGACAGAAAGGCTTCTCGCAGTGGATATGTTTGCCGGCGTCGGCGGCCTGTAGGGTCATGGGCGCATGCAGAAAGGTAGGGGTGGCAATATCAACGGTATTGATCTCCGCCGTTTCGAGCATCTCTTCATAGCAGGTATAGGTGTCTGCAATTCCATGCGCTGCGGCAAATCGTTCGGCTCTCGCCTTATCGAGCTCGCAAACAGCAACGACTTCGGCATGCGGATGACTTGCATACCCTTTAAAATGGGATGTGGCGGCGAGGCCAAGCCCGACCATACCCACCTTCACGAGTTCTGGTTTCACGCAATCCTCCTCAAGTCAATAATTTTGCACTCATACCAATTTTTCTTTTCACGAATCTAACAAGGGATGCAAACGGCTTCCAGCAAATTTTTCTTACATACGTGGTTTTTATACAGAATTGGTATGAGTTCGTAGTGTGGCACGAAGCAACGCGGAGTGCTGTTAAAACACGACTCCACTTCGTCGCGTTGCCAACGACGAACCGATGGATTGGCTCAGAAAATTCACGCCGGAAATTTCTGAGACGAAACCGGTCACGATAACCTTGAAACGGTTTGCAGCTTTTTCAAGGATTAGCTTGCTCCCATCCCCCCAGTTATTTCGGAACAGCTTTAATTAAGGTTTCTGCCTATCACCGCACCACCACTCTCCCGCCCGGTAGTCCGCACCGTCCTCAATGCAATATCCTGCTGACCATGAGAGAAAATAGATGCCCTCAATTTTTAGGCTTGATTTTCGATTTCGTTGTGCTATAATGGGGGCATTCCCAGAATGTCGAAAGGAGATAGATCTTATGAGTGAGGAGACTGTTTACACATCACAAGTCCGGATTGAACGGGTGAAAGGTCCATTGCGTCGTGCATATCTACCCCAGGAGGAAAACCCCGTGCTGTTTGGGGTGCATTCGGAGGTCGCCGAACATTACGGTGTCGATCCACAGATACACGAGCCACATGCCACGACTTTGGATTATGTGGTCGCCTCAACGGCAGGCTGACTGACGGGTACCTTTGGGGGTGCGCTGGAGGCGCGCAAAATTCCCGCAGGTGAAGGCCTGTTGAGTGCTGAGGTACGCGGTGAAGTTGGGAAAGAGGGCAACGTGTTGGTGATTCGACGCATCCATGTGACCTATCATCTGAAAGTGGGTACGGAACATCGAGAAACCGCCGAGCGCGTGCACGGTTTCCATGCGGACTATTGTCCGGTCGCCCGCACCCTTGGTGGGTGTATAGATATCACCACCGAACTGGTGATGGACGACGCATAGCGGTCAGGCGGATTCTGGAGAGCGAACCGCTGGAGCGATTGCGAAAAGAGACCGAAGTGACGAGAAAGGAGACGTTATGGCACAGTTGGATTTTTCATTGACCGACAAGGTCGTCCTCGTTACCGGCGCCGGGCGAGGAATTGGTAAGGCGATTGCCTACGCCTGCGCTCACGCCGGAGCGGACCTCGCTCTCGGCAGCCGCACCGTGAGCGAAATTGAACAGATCGCGGAGGAGATTCGTCAGACGGGACGGCGGGCGGAGGCCTGGCAACTCGACGTGGTAGAGGTCAAGAGCATCAACCGATTCGTAGAACAAACCATTGAGGCTTTCGGTCGCATCAACGTGGTGGTCAATAACGCTGGCTATAACAAAGTTCAGCCCGCCCTGGAGTTTACGGAGGAGGAGTTTGACTACATTGTCGATGTGAACTACAAGGGCACCTTCTTTATGAGTCAAGCCGTGGCAAAGCGGATGATCGAGCGCGGCGGTCAGGGGAGCATTATCAACATCAGTTCACAGGTCGGCGTTGTGGGCGGTCCCTTGCGCGCGCCTTACAGCGGGGCAAAGGGCGCGGTCTGCCAACTCACCAAATCCCTGGCTGCGGAGTGGGCGACACACGGAATTACGGTCAACGCCGTTGGGCCCACGGTCACGCGCACGCCGCTTTCGGATCAGGCGATGCAAAACCCGGAGTTCCGCAAGATGACCCTCGAAAAGATTCTGATGGGACGATTGGCGGAGCCGGAGGAAATTGCCGCCGCGGTCATCTATCTCGCTTCGGATGCGGCGCGGATGGTGACCGGGCAGACGCTCCTGGTTGATGGCGGTTGGACGGCGGTTTAAGCGTCATGAGGACCGAAGCCGGGGCGATGAGATTACGTCCTGGCGGTTCACTTTGTCGAGCCGGGATTTTTTCTTTTGGAGGCGTGTTGTGGCAAAAACAGTCGAGTTCAACGCTTTTAAGAATTACATGCTGATGATTCACCGAAGCGTGGATTCAGGGTTCTTCAGAAATTTATACGCCAAGGTGGACGGAGAAGAGCAAGATATTCTCCGGGATGGGGTGCTGTCCTGCGCCTATTTCGTCTCATCGGTGCTCTTCCATTGTCGCCTGATCGGGGACCTGCGTACGACCGTCCGGGGGTTGGAAGCAGATCTCCGGCGGTCAGGCTGGCAAAAGATCGAAGACCCCCGGGTCGGGAGTGTCCTGGTCTGGGAACCGAAAGTGTTTCCCGATGGCGGCGTCCGGAAACACGTAGGATTCTGCATCGACAGCACCACCGCGATCAGCAACAGCGCGGTGCATCGGGTGCCCAAAGCTCATCCCATAAATGCTGAACCGGACGTGGAGCATCGCACCATCGAATCCATCTATTGGCACGCTGATTTGGAGGCGGGAAGTGAAAAGTGACGGTGATACCCGAAGCGCGGCAGTAGGAAACGAGACTGAAAGGACGAAACAAAGATTTTACGACGATGCTTTCATTCATCATAATTTACCCTTCAATGGAGGAGTGAAAAATGGCAAAAATACGGATGGCTCAGTATGGCACCAAGCATGGACACGCCGGCGGCAAATTGGCGGCGATGCAGGTCAATACCGATGTCGAAATCGCGGGCGTTTTTGAACCGGACGAGAACCAGCGGGCTGCGCTTCAAAACGCGGGAGGTCCTGTCGCGAGCGTTCACTGGTACGCGGATAAGGACGAAATGCTGGGGGATTCCAGCATCGTCGCGATCGCCTCTGAAGGCCTCAATGCCGAGAGCCTGGACCAAACCGAAGAGATCGTCGCTGCCGGCAAACACGTTTGGTACGACAAACCCGCGGGCGAGAACTGGGAGCAGTGGCAGCGTGTGGTGACAACCGCCGAAGAGAAAGACCTGCTCATTCAGATGGGGTACATGCTCCGCTATCATTCTGCTTTCAAACAGGTCGCAACGTGGGCAAAGTCGGGCTTTTTGGGCGATGTATTTTCTGTGCGGGCCCACATGTCCACTTACATTCCGGAGGAGTCCCGCGAACGGGTCAGTATGCATCAAGGTGGCATCTTTTACGATTTAGGCGGTCACATGCTAGACCAGGTCCTCTGGCTCTTGGGCCGACCGGTGAAAGTGACGGCGTTTTTGCGAAACGAGACCGGCGTGGTGCCGGCGTTTCAGGACAATTCCCTGGGCGTCTTCGAGTTCGACAACGCCATTGCTTTCATCGACATCGCAGCAATGGAGACGCGGCCAATGGCACGTCGCTTCGAGGTGTATGGCACGAAAGGGAGCGCCATCATCACCGAACCTTTTGAACCCGGCAAGCAGATCCGCCTGTGTCTGGCAGAAGCGCAGGATGGCTACCAGGAAGGAGAGCAGGTTGTGGCGATCGACGGGGAGAGCCGCGGCCGTCTCTATGAATTGGAGCTGGATGCGTTCTTAGCCACCATCGCTGGACAACAGCCGCCGGATCGTCCGCGCTCCCATGAGCTGCTGGTGCAGGAGACTTTGCTGCGTGCGACGGGATTAATTGCGGATTGACCGGCGCCCCCATGTGATGCAAAGCGTGAATTGTGAATGACAGACCCGATGTAATCATTCGTCCCCTCAACGACACCGACGTCCCGAAAATCCCCGCTTTCTTCGACGGACTGTCCCAGGCGAGTCGGGATTTTTATCACCCTTACGCCTTTGATCAGAACGCCGTTTCGCAGATTGCGGAACAACTCGGCAATCAGAACTGCGCGCATATCGGCGCTTTTCATGGTGATGGCGATGGTCAAAAGATGGTGGGACATGTCTGGTATATCGGTCGGGAGGGCGGTAGTCGCCCCGGGTTAGGCATTGGCATCGTTGATGCCTTCCACAACAGGGGCATCGGTCAAAGGTTGATGAAACGCATCGAGGAGGTTGCCCGGGCCCGCGGAGAGCGGGGTATCGAGTTGACCTGTTACCTGGAGAATTGTCGGGCGATTCACGTTTATACAAAACGGGGCTATCGCGTTGTGGGCAAGACTACAGACGGCGATCAGTTTCGCATGGTTCGCGATTTTGCCGACAATGATCTGTAACCCACGTCAGCGGGAGGAATTTTGCGATGATGTGCTTCGCTACACCTCCGCTGTCAAATCCCTCGACAACAGGTGTGCTGGATGCAAATGGACTGACGTTCAGTTCGCTATTGAAATTCAAGATAGGAGGTCCTCATGAGAGTTCATGACAACAACGGTAGACTTGCCGACAAGGTTGCCATCATCGCGGGCGCGGGGGGAGGCATGGGACGTGCCGTGCCGCTGTGGTTCGCCGCCGAAGGCGCACGGGTCATGTTGGTCGCTCGCCGCGCGGAGCCGTTAGAGATGTTGGCATCGAAGATTCGAGACGAAGGCGGCCAGGCGGACTACGTGACCGCAGATCTCACCACCATCGAGGGAGCGGTCAACATGGCGGAAGCGACCCTGGCGCGGTGGGGGCAGATCGATGTGTTGTTCGATAATCTGGGCGATGCGGCTGCCAGCGGCAAGCGGCTCCACGAAACCGATGAAGAGGCGTGGCGGTATCTGATGGAGATTAATCTCAACACCGCATATGTCTGCACACACGCGGTCCTGCCACACATGCAGTCGCGGAAACAGGGCTCGATTATCCTGGTTTCGGCGGCCGGGGCAACGCGCCAAAAGGCGAATGCCGGTTATGGCGCGGCCAAAGCGGGGCTTTTGGGACTGACCCGCAATATCGCCCGTCAATACCGGGATGACGGGATTCGGGTGAACTGCATCTGTCCGGGGGGGATTGGCGATTCGCGGGGGGAAGAGGACGCTGGGCTTCCACCTTCGCAACTGCTTCGCTCAGGACATCCTGCCGACATCGCTCTGGCATCGGTTTTTCTGGCGTCTGATGAGTCCGCCTGGATCACCGGCGTGAGTATCGACATTGATGGCGGCGAATCGGTGGCGTAACGGAAACGAAACAAGGCGGAGCACGAAAACGACACTGAGACAGGAGGGGATGGGAATTATGAAAATCACCCGACTTTATACCGGTGATGATGGCGAATCTCACTTTGAAGACATCGAAATTCCACTTCACGATGCCGGTGAAGTCGGCAGACTCTCGGAAATTCACCCCGTCACCGGCATTATCTTCCGGGAAAATGACGCCGATTATAATTATGATTGGCATCCCGCGCCGCGCCGACAGTACATTATTATGTTAGATAGCGAAATTGAAATCGAAGTTGGCGATGGGACGAAGAAACGGTTTCGCGGTGGGGACGTCTTTCTGGCCGAAGATACAACGGGACGCGGACACAAAACCCGAAATGTGACGGACATCCCGCGCCGATCTATTTTGGTCACTTTAGATTGAGTTCTGTCGTTTAGACCGCTCGTCGCCCTCCACCGCCTTCATGAGCGCGAGCATATGCCCCACAGCAAAGGCCCAGCCGATGCGCGTATCCACCGAATCGCCATTGATTCCGGGTGTGTGATCTGGATCCGCCACCGGTCCATGAGCTGTCATTTGCGCCGGTGGCACCAAAGGTCTAATCGGCCGGGCAATAGGCTGAGTCGCGTAGCGCACCGGCATGGTCACCTCTTCGACACCGATCTGTCGGTAGAAGTTCAGTCGTTCCTCGGAGAGATCTGTCAGCATCATACTGATTCGCATACCATCACTCATCTACTTGTTCCTTTACTCCGGGCCGAATGGGAAGACGGAGATGTCATTCTCCACGTTCTTCAGCAGGATGGAAATCTCGCGTTTATCTGCCTCATCGAGTGTGTGAGCCGCCGGCGCTCTTTCCACCATAGAGGTCAACACTCCCCGGCGCTTGAGTATGTAGCGGATAAAGGCGTGGTTTTCCAGGTTAATCAGCGGCAGCAGCCGGGTATGCAGCTCACGAGCCCCCGACTCGTCACCAGCCCACCACCGCTCGACAATCTTGGTGAGGAGATCGCCAAACTCGCAGGCGGGCATACAGCCGTTCGCGCCGCGTGTGAATTCGGCTGGCAGCACCTTACCGGCAGCCCCGCCGAAAATGGTCTTAATCTTATCTCCAGCCAACTGCTGCACTTCAGCAATGTGCTTCGGCCCCGGCTGTCTCTCCTCCTTGATGTATTGGATCTGCGGAATTTCCTCCGCCAGTTGGGCAATTTGCGCTCCAGTCAGCGGCGCATAGCTGTCCGCGTTTTGTACCATGAGCTCACCGTCGAAGGCGTCGCCTAGCCGGCGGAACATGTCCATGGCGACGGCGGCATTGGTGCGGGCTGGCGCCATCGCAATCACCGAATCCGCGCCGGCCTGCTGTGCGGCCTTTGCGAAAAGCAGCACCTGCGGTACACTCACCCCGGAACAGCCGAAGACCACGGGCAATCTGCCATTGACCTCTTCCAGGACCGCATCCAGATTGCGGATGCGCTCTTCCTCGCCGAGGAAGTAGAACTCCCCCACCATGACCGGCCACACAATTCCGTGTTGTCCAGACTCACAGCAGAAATTCGCCGCAGCCTTCAGATCCGCGGTATGGATCGAAAGATCCAGCATATAGGGTGTGGGCAGCAGTCCAAAAACTCCTTTCAACCAGTCAAATCTTGCCATTTACAGATTCCTCCCTCTGTTCGTTTGCAGCATCATGCCGCAACGAAAGTACAGTTCCATTTTCCACGGATCACCCGGCCGGATACCAGCCACCGGGTTCGTATTCCAATTGCAACACCGTTTCAAAGTCAGCCGCGTGTTCCTGCATCTCATCGAGAGGAAGTTCCTCACGGAGCCCTCGGCGCCAGGTTTTCCGCTCAACCGTTCCGGTGACTAGATACTCATTACCGATGACGTTGGGAGCGATTTGGCTCAAATGCTCTGTCAGTTGCGCTTCAAGTTCATCCTGATGGACGATGAGCAGGTCACACGGTGGACAGAAACGGCAAGTTTTTCCATGAATCATCAGCCCAAATTGATCGACGTGGATGAGCAGAGCAAACTTCCGCAACCGTGTCGGCTGATCGCACTGCGGACACTTGGTGAGGCGAACATCTTGATACGGATTGAGTATGAAAGCGTAGCGAGGGGGCAATTGACCGAATCGCTATGAGGCGGATTTCATCTGTTTGAGCGCTCCGTTGATTTCATCGCGATCAAATGCCTCTGGATCGAACGCCCCGCCTACCCATTCAAGCATGTCGTCATGGTCCGGGTGATTCGGGTCCTCAATCGCTTGAAGGAAGTCATAATACCCCCAGATGCCACCACAATCCTCGGGCGGACAAGCGCGTTTTCCCGTCAGGCAAATCGGGTAGTCTGCCCCAGCTTTTGGCGGCAGGATCTTTTCGAGAATGAGCTCATGCTCCCAACTGTCCCCAAAATCATATTCGTAGGTCAGCTTCTGCTTGACGCGGGAGACTACCTGATCCAACGCCACATCGGCTTCATTTTCGGCCTCATCAAAGCCGAAGTCCGGGTCAGGTGTGCCATAGTAGACACCGCCGGCCGTAAACTGGTGGAGATGGGAATCCTCCCAGCCCATCACCACCTGCAAGATATGGTGGAGCGCGTCCAGGCGAGTGTCGCGTTGGACCTGTATCCGTCTCCAAATTGGGGGTTTACTCCCCTTCAGGCTGACCTTGAGTTGATAAATAGAAGGCTCAGCGGTTTGCTGCTGCGTAGACATTGTTTTTCCTCATGTCGTTCGACTTTGTCACATTCACTTACCTTGTAGATCAGCCGACCGGCAAGGCCATTGTATTGGGTTTCACTTCGACATCCAAAAAATCCGGCCGCGGTCTGACAGCCGAAACCCAACTCGGTGTTCAAGTTTGTGGAGTTTGACACCGTTCAACCCAACCTACGAATTTAATGTGACAAAGTCAAGGTAAGTTAACGTGAGTTCGACGTAAGAATTTTGTAGTAGCAAGGGATTGGAGCATTGGAGAAAAGCTTGTGCTGCCTGTGCCGAGCTTCGAGGTAAGCTTCGAAGTACGAGAAAGTGGGAAAAGCTTGCCCTAGACTGATAGGGTGAG
>JAPUIP010000560.1 GCA_027296925.1 Candidatus Poribacteria bacterium
GCAGATATCGAGATGGGTGGAACGGATCAGAAATTCAATATCTTGATGGGGCGTGACCTCCAGCGTGCCTACGGGCAAGAACCTCAGGTCACGATACTGTTGCCCTTACTTGTCGGGCTTGATGGGCGCGAAAAAATGAGCAAGTCGCTGGGCAACTACGTTGGCATTTACGAACCTCCTAACGAAATGTATGCTAAGTTGATGTCCATTCCCGACGAACTGATGTTTACCTACTTTGAGTTGGCAACGGACGTGTCGCTTCAGGAGATTCGCAAGCTCGAATTGGGGCTGGCGGATGGAAGTCTACATCCCAAGACAGCCAAGCAGCGACTCGCCCGCGAAATCGTAACCATCTACCATAACTCAGATGCTGCACGTGCGGCTGAAGTTGAGTTTGACCGGGTTCATCGGGCTCGACAACTCCCAGCGGATCTCCCCGAAGTTACTATCCCAGCCTCCGCGCTTACTGATGGAAAAATCTGGATCGCGAATTTGATAAAGGAAGCCGGTTTTGCAAAGAGCTCCGGTGAGGCCAGGCGATTAGTGCAGCAAGGCGGGGTTTCTCTCGACGGTGAAAAAGTGACGGATGTATCCCGCGAAATCGCTTTGCGGCGTGGGTCTATCCTGCAAGTTGGGAAGCGGCGGTTTGCAAAGCTAGTCCTCTGAAATGGGCAGATCGGTAAGTATTCCGTGTTACCTTCTTAATGCTTGATTCCTATCCTTACAGATCTCGGTTTCGCATCACGTTTCCATGTTATGAAAACCTGCCTCCTCTTGCCCGCTTACAATGAATCCCGAACCATCGCACGTGTGGTTCAAGACGCGAGCTTGTTTGTCGGGAACATTATTGTCATTGATGATGGTTCATCCGATAATACACCGGGGCTCGCGAGCGCAAACGGCGCGACTGTCTTGAGGCATGATCGAAATCGGGGCAAAGGCATGGCGCTGCGGAGCGGCTTCGATTACGCGCTGAAAAACGGTTATGAGTTGATTGTCACGATGGATAGTGACGGTCAGCATGACCCCTTGGATCTGCCGCGCTTTTTCGACCATTTTCGGCGAACACGCCCAGAGATTCTTGTCGGTAGGCGGCTTAATGGCCGATCGGCCATGCCGTTGCATCGGCGTTTGAATAACCGGCTGATTTCTACGGTTGGGTCTACCCTCTGTGGCCAAACAGTACCGGATTTTCAGTCGGGGTATCGACTCATTCAGGCAGAGGTTCTAGCGGCTGTCAACCTGGAGACCGAGCGATATGAAACGGAATCGGAACTCTTAATTAAAGCGGGGCGACTCGGCTTCCGGATCGAGAGTTTGCCGATCCGAGCGATTTATGGGAATGAAGTCAGTCATGTGAAGCCTTGCCGTGAAATGCGGTTGTTCAGCCGCTTGCTCATCAAAAGTCTCCGGGAAAGATAGCGGTATGATCTTTGTAACCAATGACGATGGAATTGAAGCTGCGGGTTTGAATGCCCTCGCAGAGGCACTCGAAAGCATTGACGAAGTTTACGTCGTGGCACCGGACCGGGAGCGTAGCGCCATCGGCATGGCCATCACGCTCCATCGCCCACTCAGAGCGAAGCGGATCACGGATCACGTCTACTCTGTTGATGGCACGCCGGTCGATTGCGTGGATCTTGCCGTCAGCGCACTGCTTCCTGAACGTCCGAGATTATTGGTTTCTGGCATCAACCACGGACAAAATGTCGGAAACGACCTTCACTTTTCCGGCACAATTGCAGCCGCGAAAAAAGGCACTTTCTTGGGCATTCCATCCATTGCGGTTTCACTCGCCTTTGAACAGGTACCGGAACCCCTTTCGACAATCCACTACGAAACCGCCGCGACAATTGCATGCCGCACGGCCAAGCAGGTCATCGCTCATGGTCTGCCGGATCAGATCTTACTCAATGTCAATGTGCCAAATTGTCCGCTCTCGGCGCTCCGCGAAATCGAGATGACGCGACAGGACCTGGGGACGTACAGCGCAAATGCCATTAAGCGCCTGGACCGTCGAGGACAACCGTACTACTGGATCGGTGGCGAACGTGCACGGATCGATCAGCGCGAAGATACGGACCTCAGCGTCATCCGCAAACAGCGTGTTTCCATCACTCCGATTCAACTCGACTTCACAGCACACCACCTTATCGAGCCATTAAAAGCATGGCTGAATGATGAAAACATGCAACTGTAACCGGAAAACGGAGCGAAGACTTGCTCTATCTGAATCTCGTTGTTAAGGGATGTTTTATCGGCATTGCGAATATTATCCCGGGCGTGAGCGGCGGTACGATGGCAATTACCCTTGGCATTTATGAGCGCCTGATTCGCGCTTTGCACAACATTGGCCTTTCAACGGCCCAAAAGCTGCTGGGCGTTGTCACTCTAAAAAAAGATGCTATATCGGAGGCACGCGCGGAGTTACAGCGCATCGATTTTGGTTTTTTGATGGCGCTTCTCATCGGTGCTTTGATCGCCATTGCAGCGTTAGCCAAACTGATTGTCTATCTGCTCACCCAACAGCATGATCCGACCTACGGATTCTTTTGTGGACTGGTGTTGATCTCCATTCTCATTCCCGCGAAGATGTTAACACGGTTTACTGCAAAAGAATTGGTCTCCCTCCTCATCGCTGCGGCTTTGACGGTGGGACTCTCACTGAGTATGAGCGGCGAAAAAAGGCTGGACAATGAGCGCAAGAAACACGAACTGAAAGAAAGCAGCATCGCTTCTACAGCATCTTCCAGTCATATCGGCGCCGAGACAGATACCACTTCTCCCGGCACATCGCGTCGCATGGGAGATCGAACCGACCATTCCGTTAGCAGACTGATGTACCTGTTCCTTTGCGGCGCAATCGCGATTTCAGCGATGATCCTTCCAGGCATCAGTGGCTCATTTGTCTTTCTCCTTTTGGGGGTCTATTTCGATATACTGACATCAGTGAATAATAGGGATTGGCTGGTGTTGGCGGTTGTTGCTTTGGGTTGTGGAATCGGATTGTTGGCGTTCACGCGACTGTTAAATTACGTCCTGGAACGTCATCATGACCTCACTGTATCCTTCTTAATCGGGTTGATGGTCGGTTCGCTCTACGGTCTCTGGCCCTTCCGAAGCTACGAACTGATTGGCGAGGAACGCATCGATCTCGCTCATATTCTTCCTCACCCGAGCATGAATCTGCTTTTCACAGTTCTGGTGTTTTTGGCTGGGTGTGGCGTCATTTTGCTCTTTTATCGTGTGGAACATCGAACGGGAGGGATTGAATAGCCGGTGGCAAAGCGTGGAATGAAAACGTAATGCGTCAAACTCGTCAGAGAAGCG
>JAPUIP010000561.1 GCA_027296925.1 Candidatus Poribacteria bacterium
GAGCCCCGATTCCGTTATGAGCACATCTCGCGGATCTTCGCGCGTGGGGATGGCGGCGATACCCAGTCCGTTCGGAAGTTCTGTCGGCAGGTCTTTCATGCTATGGACGGCAAGGTCGATTGTGCCATCCAGCAACGCCAGTTCGATCTCTTTCGTAAAAACCCCTTTTCCGAGTCCGACAAGGGAGCGATCTCGAATTTTGTCCCCTGTTGTTTTGATAATTTTCAGCCGGATCGAACAGTCAGGGAAGTGATGGTTCAGGCGCTTCCTCACATATTCTGCTTGCCAGAGAGCGAGCTGGCTGCCGCGAGTACCAATTGTGATATTTTGTTTCATCAGCGTTTTCACCAGTAATCCTTGGATTTTCCTCATGCCGCAGCAACTGGCAAAGGACGCAACAGTGTAATCGGAATAGTTTCTACAGATGAGGGGGTATAAGCAGACAGCAAAAGGATTTCACTGATTGGGGGGCATAAGATGATGTCGAGCACAATCTCTCGAAGTTCATCAGCAAGTCGCGCGAGCCCCGTGAGAGGAAAACTCCGGGGACCAATCTCGGTGTGTTGGGCTAGGCTAGAGGATTCGAAGAATGTTAGCCCAACTGCTTTGCGCTTCGCTTTATTGATTCGCAGCAGGATATGATCGTTCAATTCAATGCCCGTGGCTTTCTCACCAGGGGCAAACGAAATGTATAGTGTATCACTCATCTCGTCGTAGTTGAAAAGGGGAGTCGCCATGCTTTCACCCAATGTCTTCCAGGAATCATCTTGCCCCGAATATATCAGTAGAAAATTGGTGAATATGCTTGCTTTGTTACGGTTCGTGGCCCGTTCCAACCTGCTTGAGCGCCCATGCGACGACATCAAGTCGTTCAGCAAAGTGCAGCAGCGGCGCCGTTTTCGGTAAGTCTATACCGAGTGGGGCCGTCATCGTATTCGATTGAGTCTCGGCCTCGGCCGGCTGCAACGGCCATGGGCGATGATGAATATCACCGCACCAGATTCGACCCGTTCGATCACTGGTATACAGGCAGTAGCGATCGGTGAGAAAGTAATCGATGGTTCCCTTTTCAGCACAGTACACGTCACCAATGGGCCGATATCGTCCAACAAAATTCGCGGGCGGCGCCTTACGATGCGTGCGCGTGCTGTCATACTGAAATCGCCCATTGACCTCCATGAGCGACATCCGTGCGGCGTAGTACGGCAAGTGAAACGTCCAACGCCCTATCCAAACTGCCAGAGGATTCGCGGCATCAAGGCTGAAGAACCATACCCCCGGTTTGTCTTCGATCGTCACGTAAGTTCGTACGTTAAGTTCCGGGAAGGCGGACATCCATGGCAGCGTCGGCACGTATCTCGGCCGAACCCCGCTCATGCGGAACGGTACAACACCAATCCATGCCTGCCGATCAAAGGTATCGAGCGCCAACTCAGGTGGAATGAGCGGCCGAAGCACATCGACGTGAACCGGCCAGTGCATGAAAAGCAGATCGTGCCAGCACATCGACATCGCCCATCGCCCATCTGGCAAAGGACGTGACTGTTGGTTCATCTCAGTAACCATCAAGACTCGGCCGAATTCTCTGTCTCAACATCATCAGCGTTCTCTAATGCAAACAACTCCTGTAACGCTTGAACATACTGAACATGGTCGCCGCTGATATCATTGACCGCTCCGGCGGAGTCGGGATTCAAAGCAACCTGACGCAGATTCTTCGTGGGTTGATGCAACAACTTCTTGATAATCGATTGGGTCATCGATCGAACAAGCTTCTGCTGTTTGGGCGAGAGGCCCGCTCTGTTCAAACAGACGCTCAATTCTTTTGAAGCAACCTGTTGAAATTGCTGATGGAGGGCCTTGATGAGTGGGTTCACCTCAAAGACTTGCAACTGGGAGTGGAATTTTGCGGCTTCTTCTTCGACAATTTGTGCCGCGAGCCCTGCCTCCCGCTGCCGTTCTTCGAGGTTGGAGGCGATCACCGCCTCGAGGTCATCAATATTATACAGGAACGCATTATCCACCTTACTCACTTCGGGGTCGATATCCCGTGGAACAGCGATGTCAATCAGGAACATATAGCGATGCTTCCGCTTCTTCATAATCGCTGCGAGCGACTGGCGGCGTATGAGATAATGCGGGGCGTTTGTCGAACTGATCACGATGTCGGCTTCAACAAGGAAGCTTAAGTCGGAATCGTAAGCCAGAGGCACACCGTTGAATTTTTCAGCGATTTTCACTGCACGCTCATAAGTTCGGTTTGCAACAATTACCTTGGACGCGCCGTTTTCGACGAGGTGTTGCGCCGTCAGCTCACTCATTTCGCCGGCGCCGATGATGGCAATCGTCTTATCTTCCAGGCTCGGGAAGATCTTCTTGGCGAGTTCAACCGCGACATAGCTGATGGACACTGCCCCAGATCCGATGTTGGTTTCGCTGCGAACACGCTTCCCAACGCTGATTGCTTTTGCAAATAAGCGGTTCAAAATCGTGCCGGTTGCCCCGGCAGACATGGATTGGTCATACGCCTCTTTCACCTGACCAAGGATCTGCGGCTCTCCAACAACCATAGAATCGAGGCTGGCAGTCACCTTAAAGAGGTGAAGAATCGCATTGAGGTCCTGATGGCTATACGTAAACTTGTGAAGTTGCTGGGGGTCGAGTTGATGATAAGTGGCGAGAAAATTGGAAAATGCAGCCGAACCCCCATTCGCGCTGGTCGTCGCGTAGATCTCCACACGATTACACGTCGAGAGAATCACCGTCTCTCGGGCCCCATAATCCTCCTTCAAAGATCGAAAGGCTTCTGGCAGTTGGAGCTCCGGGAAAGCCATCCGTTCCCTAAAATCGAGTGGAGCAATATGATGACTGGTACCGACAAGAACAATTCGGTTCATCTTTTAGAAATTTGGGGAAATATTCGGATTTAGCTCTGAGGCATGGGGGCTACCATCTGAATGCCTCAGACGCGATGCCTGAAATCTAAAACGCGTGTGTGCTGGGTAAAAACACATTCACTCCCACATAAGTAAACAGTATTGCGCCAAAACCAACGATTGCGGAATAGGCGGTTTTGCGCCCTCGCCAGCCAAGGATTTGACGGATACTGAGCTGTAGTGCATAGATGAGCCATGTGGCGATTGTGAAGACAACCTTCGGATCGATCCATTTCCATGTGATCCCCTGGACATATCGCGTCCAAAGGCCTCCAATGATAATCCCCATCGTCAACAAAATCAAACCGACGATGATGCAACGGTGACCCAATTCATCCAATCGCCCCAGGGCAGGCAAGAGGCTATGAATAACCGTATGTTGCTTTTCGCGAATCTTCTTCTCTTCAATCAGATACATCAGCCCAAATCCGAACGCGGCTATGAATGCTGCGTAAGCCAGAAAAATAAAGGTTGAATGGGCAACGAACCAATAATTTTGTAGATACGCAGGGATCTCGGTATTTTCTTGGGTTTGCAGCGTAAACGAGATGACGATGCTGATGAAAGCCGCCGGCACAACAAAAACCCCAATTGTGCGAAGGTGGGTCAGATGCGTGATACAGAGATAGATCAGGATCAACGCCCACGCCAAAAAAGAGGTCGAGTCATACCAATCCGCCCAAAAGTGCCCTGAACGCTGCCAGCGTAAGGCGATAAAAACCGAGTGCAGCACAAATCCGCTCGTTGTCACCCAATAGGCAGATTGGACGACCTTCCGGCTCCTTGTTGTGAGGAAGAGAATGTGAAGTATGCTTGCGGCCAAATATGCCAGCAGAAGGAGATGAAAAAATAAAAAATTCATCGCGATTTAACAGAAAATGTGGGGGCGTTCATCCATTCAAGCGGTTTCACAGATGCGCTCAGTTGCCCATTGACGAGCATGTTCAATCCGCCCGTTGCGAATCAGGTTGAATGTACATCGGGTTGAACAATCTCGGTTTTCAAAGCTTAAGCAACACGTCTGGCAGTCGCTTCCCGGCACCTGATCGATCAGGTCATCAAAAAACTGCTGACGCCCTGCTTGGGTCGGAATCATCTTCATCGCGAGCGGACGCAAACTACCCAGAAAATCGATGAATTCGCCATACCCGTTGTTTTCAAACTGGCAGGCGAGTTCAGTCTGGAGATGGCTGATGCCGTCTTGTCCTTCCTCCGGTTTACTGGAGGACTGAATGTCGTTTGTCGAAATACTGATAATCAGATCGCCATCCATGACCAGAAGCGGTGTGATAAATGTCCCACGCACCAGGGTGTTGATGAACTCAACAAGCTGTATCTGATTGGGGATTTGAGCAAGAATCGTACCGGGATTAAATTCCGGTTCATCGATTATCACAAGAAACGCATCGGATAGACAGTCCAGATTGTCCGCGGTTGAGGCAATTCGCTCGACTGACGCACCACAGCGATGTAGCAATTCTAGGCGCTGAGCGAGCGTTTCACTCATGCTCTCCGAACCACTCATCACAACGCAACGGCGGTTCTCCAATAAAAAATAGACCGGATACGGAAGTCCTTGGTTTTGAGGAGGCGGGCCGAAATTCCCTGCAATCTTTTTTTCGTAAAGCGACGCCGCTCCGAACTTCGCTTCGAGATGCTCTCGGATGCGCCGGGACATTGCCGGACTTTTTCCGCTCGTGGAGATGCTAATCGTGAAATCGCCATGTGTGATAACGGAGGCAGCCGCGAAGGTACATTCAGGGATCACATCGACGACATTGACGAGGTTGATTCCGTATGTTTCATGCGCCTCTTTGAAGATCCGCGTGTTAATTTCTGGATGGTCTGTCGCCGCACAGACCAGGAACATCCCTTCCGTATCGCCTGCCTGAAATTGGCATTGACGCCAACGCAAGCTGCCCTGTTTTGCCAAGTCTTCAATCGGCTGTGTCGCTTCAGGGCTGATTAGGGTAACATCTCCCCCGCTGCGCAGCAGGGAAAACACTTTGCGTTCGGCGACAATCCCCGCACCCACAACGAGACACTGGCGATTCTGGAGGTTCAGATGCGCTGGGTAGAACATAAAGGTCCGACTTTAGAATTCAGGTCTTATGATTGAACACCGAATTCTCACCAATCCCTTGATACGACATAATCTGCAAGCTGTTGAAGGGCGCGTCCGGCGGGTGTGTCTGGCAACGCCGCTAGCGCCGACTTTGCGCGGTCTGCATACACCTGGGCAGCGCCAAGGCAATGCGCTTGCGTCCGATAACGACGAAGTAGGGCTTCAATCCACTCGATCGCCGAGTCCGGTTCAGTATCCGCGTTAAAGACCTGTTCGAGCGTAGTCCTTTCTTCGGCGGTGCAGACCTCCCGTGTATAGATCATCGGGAATGTCAGCTTGCCCTCACGCAGGTCGCTAAAAGACTGTTTTCCAAACTTCTCCTGGTCCGCCACAAAGTCAAGCAGATCATCGATAATCTGGAATGCGGCACCGACGGCTTCGCCATATTCTCTCAGGGCCTGGATAATCTTCTCATCTTTCGTGCCGAGTATCGCGCCTATCATACAGGAGGCGGTAATTAACCTGCCGGTCTTCAGACCCACGATTTTCAGATAGTCATCCTGCGAGATGTTAAAATCTCCGTTTTTGTAAGCGTGGATGACTTCCCCTTCGCACATGGCCTGGGTGGCATCCGACAGAATACTCATGGCGGGGTCATCGGCGTGCCGGGCGACAAGCATCGAAAGGACGCGCGCGTGGAGGTAGTCGCCAACGAGTACCGCAACTTTATTCCCCCATTTGGAGTGCAGCGTTTCGCGCTTGCGCCGAATCGGAGCTTCATCGAGCACATCATCATGGACCAGCGATGCGACGTGAATGAGTTCAACCACGACTGCGAGTGTATGGGCATCTTCACCATCGTAACCACATGCTTTTGCAGAAAGCACGAGCAGGACGGGGCGCAGTCGCTTCCCACCTCCTTCAATAACATGCTGGACGGCAAGATCGACAAAATCGTAGTGACTCGCCGTTTTCTCGCGGAGCTTCTTTTCAACAGCATCCAGATCGTCTTTGATGAACTGACAAATCTCACTAATGCTTGGCGATGACATCTATCTACACTCCGTGGCGTAAGAAGTGGTTAGGTATTGCGTAAAATGAGAGCAATGATTCCGGGATACGGATCAGGATTCCTGGGATACGGATGCGTTTCCTTGACCCTTGTTACAGTTGGGACAAAACCGCATCGGCCGCCTGCACGGTTTGATCTATATCGGTCTGCGTATGAACCAGCGAAACGAAGCCTGCCTCGAATTGGGAGGGCGCGATGTAAACGCCACGTTCAAGCAAGCCCCAAAAATAACGACCGTAGCGATCTGTGTTCGATGTCTGCGCGCTCTCGTAATCGACGACCGTTTTATCTGTGAAATAGAGCATTAACATCGAACCGACTCGGTTGTGGCAGGCATCGATCGCATTGCGCTTAGTGGCGTCCTGAAGCCCTTCGGCAAGCGGTTGGACGAGATTTTCAAGCTGTTCGTAAACACCGGGTTCGGCAAGAGTTTTCAGCGTCGCGATTCCAGCGGAGACCGCCAATGGATTCCCCGAAAGGGTGCCAGCCTGGTAGACATCACCGAGCGGTGCGACGCTTTGCATAATCTCCTTCTTCCCACCGTAAGCCCCAACAGGCAGCCCACCACCGATAATTTTGCCCAGGCAGGTCATGTCAGGAGTGACATTATAGAGGGATTGCGCGCCACCGTAAGCGACACGGAATCCGGTGATCACTTCATCGAAGATGAGGACAATACCGTGTTCGGCGGTAATTTCACGAAGTTCTTGTAGATAGCCATCATGCGGCGGGATCACGCCCATATTCCCGGCAATCGGTTCCAGAATCAAGCACGCAATCTGATCCGGATTGGCTTCAATCGTTTGGCGCACGGCATCAGCATCATTGAACGGGACGGTCAGGGTGTGACGGGTAAAATCTGCCGGAACCCCGCTGCTGTCGGGAAGCCCGAAGGTCGCAACTCCAGACCCCGCTTTGGCAAGCAGGGCGTCGGCGTGTCCGTGATAACAGCCGGCGATTTTGATAATTTTATCGCGTCCCGTATACCCACGCGCTACGCGGATGGCGCTCATGGTGGCTTCCGTACCGGAGTTGACGAGCCGGACAATCTCGATCGACGGCACGGCATTCACAATTAACTCGGCGAGGTCGGTTTCCAACTCCGTTGGCGCGCCGAAGCTCGTGCCGCTCCCCATCGCGCCTTGGATGGCGTCTAAAACGCGCGGGTGAGCATGGCCCAGGATCAGCGGTCCCCATGAAGCGACATAATCAATATATTCATTGCCGTCGATGTCGTAAATCTTAGCGCCGTTACCACGCTGAATAAAGAGGGGATTGCCGCCGACGGAACGATACGCTCGCACGGGGCTATTGACACCGCCGGGGATAAATTGCTGTGACTTCTGCCACGCTTCTAAGGACTTTTTGTTGTTCAAAGCATTTCTCCCTTATTACTTTGGAAAAAGATACTTTAGTTCTCATCAACCGTCTGTAAGCCATTTCACTATAGCTACCACCACACGGTCTATTTGGCTGAGGGTATGACCTTCAAACACGGCGACAAAGGGTGAGCTGAGTTCCATTCGACAATAACGACCGATTCATCTTGTTTCTGCAATCTCTTTGCGATTTCCAGATTTGCTTTGTAAAGTGACGGATTCTTTTTGGGAAGAATTACGAGGGTTGTGTCCGTTGGAATTTGATTTAAAATGTCAGGGTGTTCAAAGGCATAACTCATGAAATCTGAGAGCAGATCCAGGTTTTGATTTGTGATTTCATCTTGAGTCATGTTTCATTTCCTTTTCATATCGCGCCCGATGCTGTTTCCAAGAACGCTTGATGTCTTCGATTGCGTACGTAAAAGCCTGATTATAATCTGTAAAGGGGATTGATTGCTTTTCAGCAGGCGCATGAGGATGCATCACGTCTCGATGTGCAAATCCATGCGCGGTATCATAACGAACAATGGGCCACCATTGTTCATCGAGGCATGCCTCGTACTGTACAGTAAATCTTATGATGCTCCCCCTCTCTTTTTGGGCAATAATTCGTAATTGATCTTGTAAGCTGGGCGCCAAACGATAAACGTATCGGATTTCATTCATTCAGTAAGCCAATTTACAACCGATTTCGCAAAATAGGTGAGGATCATATCCGCGCCAGCTCGCTTGATGCTGGTCAGGACTTCAAGCGCAACCCGTTTCTCGTCGATCCAACCGTTTTGTGCGGCGGCTTTGATCATCGCATACTCCCCGCTAACATTGTATGCCGCAACAGGTACATGGAAACGCTCCTTTACCCGATAAATCACATCAAGATAGGAGAGCGCTGGCTTGACCATCAATATGTCCGCGCCTTCCTCGATGTCCAGAGCGACTTCCCGCAACGCTTCTTCGACGTTCGGCGCATCCATCTGATACGCGCGGCGATCACCGAACTGTGGGGCGGATTCTGCCGCCTCCCGGAAGGGCCCGTAAAATGCCGAAGCGTACTTCGCGG
>JAPUIP010000562.1 GCA_027296925.1 Candidatus Poribacteria bacterium
TCTGGAATCAATGGAAGAGGCAGTAGATGGTCTGATCGATTCTATCGGTAGGCGCGATCGGGTGGCCATCATCAAATTCTCTCGCCGCGTGAGCATCGATCTGGTGCTGACGACCGATCGGACGGCCATAAATGCTGCCGTGCATGCGCCGCATACGGACAATCAGGGAAGTATGGTTCTCTATGATGCCATTTCCGCTGCCATTCAACTGTTACGCGACACTGCAGGGCTTAAATCAATTGTTGTCCTGACAGATGGAGAGGATAGCGGTAGCCAGGTCTCAAGTGAGCAGATAATTGGCGCAGCTTCCGGACACAACATCGCGATTTATACAATCGGGTTAGGCGAAAACCTCGATTCGGAATCCTTGACACAGATTGCGGACTCGACGAGTGGACGATTTTTCGCCGCAAGCGACTCGGACGTTTTACACGATATTTACCGGGAAATTTTCCATGCATTGAACAGCTCCTACGTTTTGACCTATCAGAGTCAAGCAAGCCGTGTCAAGGGAGTGAGTCTCCTGGCCGTTGAGGTCACTCACGCGAAGGCTTTTGCCCGGGACATGGTCCCGTTGCCAAGCCCGTCATAACATACGCAGTAGCCGCGAATCACTCTGATTTATCCATTCGCGTTTCCAGGCAGAAAAATGCCAGAAGACGAAAAAACCGAAGAACCAAGTCAACGGCAGATCCAGAGGGCAAGAGAGAAGGGCGACGTTCCTAAGAGTCGTGAAATCAACTCTGCAATCGGTCTGCTATTAGGATTGTTCACGCTCAAGTTCTTTGGACCTTTCATCATGGAGGGGCTACAGGATATTGGTCGATCTACCTTTACACACTTAAATGAGATACAGCTAGACCCCGCAACGCTACACGCTTATTTTATTCGGGTGATGGTTCAGGTCGGCATCATTCTATCACCGATTTTTGTGGTGATGGTGTCTGTCTCGATCTTGACCAATTTTCTTCAGGTGGGGCCACTATTTGCCACGAAAGCGTTGGGGTTCAATTTTGACAAGTTGAATCCATTATCTGGATTGCGGCGGCTATTCTCGAAAAACGGATTGATTGAAACCGTTAAAGCACTCCTGAAAATTATCATGATTGGCGCGATTGCTGTCATCACAATTCGAAGTGACCTGATTTATTTTCAAGCCCTTGGATCTAAAGGGATCGGGGAGATTTTTCAATACACCGCGAGTCTGTCCTATAAGATCGGGATACGGGTCGCACTCGCATCCCTGTTACTCGGCATCTTGGACCTTTTCTATCAGCGTTGGAGTTATACGCAAAAGTTGCGGATGAGCAAGCAAGAAGTGAAAGAGGAACACCGCGAGTCGGAACTCTCTCCAGAGGTCAAGCGCGTCATTCGGGAACAGCAGTTATCCGCGGCGCAACGGCGTATGATGGCGGACGTTCCTGAAGCGGATATCGTCATCACGAACCCAACGCACATTGCCGTGGCTCTAAAGTACGATCGAGCTGCTACAGATAGCCCGATCGTGGTCGCAAAGGGCGCGGATTTCATCGCCGAAAAAATAAAAGAGATTGCCCGTGAGCATGATATTCCAATTGTTGAGGATAAATCCCTTGCGTGGGCGCTCTATGAAAATGTCGAATTGGGCGAGACGATACCCGTAGAGCTTTACAAATCAGTTGCCGAGGTGCTTGCACGAATTTACCGCATCAAGGGAAAGTCTCAAAACGCTGAACTCTGATAACGCGGCGCGACGCTTACGTCGTGTCTACCAAACCCACTGACAATGCAAAACGGAACGACGACCTTCAGTTCATCTATTGCTCGGCATGGCGATATCGGCCTCGTTTTGGGCGTGATCGGCATTCTGTTTGTGATCATCAAACCTTTGCCTCCAAGTGTCCTGGATTTTCTGCTTGCCATTAACATCACAGTCTCCTTAATGACCTTATTGGTCGTGCTCTATACACTCCAACCTGTCGATTTCTCGGTATTCCCGTCGCTGCTGCTTGTCCTGACACTGTACCGCCTCTCGTTAAACGTTGCATCGACGCGACTGATTTTGGGCAAAGGGCATGAAGGGGAAGATGCCGCCGGCGGGGTTATCAAATCGTTTGGGCAATTTGTTGTTGAAGGAAATTATGTCGTTGGCTTGGTTATCTTCACGATTCTGCTGATTATCCAATTTGTTGTTATCACGAAAGGCTCCGGGCGCATTGCCGAAGTCGCTGCCCGTTTTACACTGGATGCGATGCCGATGAAGCAGATGAGCATCGATACCGATCTGAATGCCGGGCTAATTACCGAAGATCAAGCGCGTCAAGGGCGTCTGCAAATCACCAACGAAGCCAACTTTTATGGAGCGATGGACGGGGCGAGTAAGTTTGTTCGTGGTGACGCCATTGCGGGGTTGATCATTACAGCGATTAACATTCTCGGTGGATTCGTTATTGGGTTGGGACAGCGTGGTATGCAACTGGCAATTGCGCTCGAACGGTATACACTCTTGACCATCGGCGATGGGTTGGTGAGTCAATTGCCGGCGTTAATGGTCTCAACCGCCGCTGGCATTCTGATCAGCCGAAGTTCCGAGCGGGGCAACTTCGGACGCGCTCTTGCCACTCAGTTCCTGATTCACCCCCGTGCCTTAGCGGCTTCCTCTGGAGCGTTGGCGCTTCTGAGTTTTACGCCACTGCCCACAGTACCGTTCTTGATTTTGAGCGCGCTTACCGGAAGCATTGCCTACGTCTCGTTACGTCAATCACCAACGCCACCAGAACTTCCCCCCGCTCCGGATGAAGAGGAAGAGGTTGAGCCCACTTCAATCGAAAAAGCCGGACAATTGCTTGAAGTCGAAGCGATTCAGTTGAACGTGGGTTACAGCCTCATCCCACTTGTCAACGTTCCGGAAGGCGGGGACCTCCTATCTCGGATTGAGCAGATCCGAGAAACACTCGCTTTAGAGCTTGGTTTTATTTTGCCGCAAATCCGCATCCGAGATCAGATGGATCTGCCTCCGGGCGGCTATCGAATTACCATCCGCGAAAATGAGGTCGCCGCGGGAGAATTAAGAATCAACGATTTCCTGGCGATGGAGGTCGGCCCGGTCACGGAACAGATTGAGGGAACGCCGACACAGGAGCCGACCAACAATCAGCCTGCGATGTGGATCACCGCCGATCAGAGAGAACGCGCACAGTTAGCGGGATACCTTGTGATCGATCCGGCCAGCGTATTAGCAACGCACCTCATCGAAACAATCAAGAAACACGCCGATAAACTGCTCCTCAGACAGGACGTGCAAAAGCTGATCGATCGCGTAAAAGCGGATCACCCCGTCTTGGTTGAAGAGGTTATCCCCGAAGTGGTCACGTTGGGGCTTGTCCAAAAAGTGCTGCAAAACCTGCTCAAGGAAGGGGTTTCCATTCGTGATCTGGTAACAATCCTTGAGGCATTGGCAGATCACGCGACAGCGACAAAGGATATCGTGCTGATCACCGAAAGTGTGCGGCAAAATTTAGGGGTTACAATCTGCAGGCAGTATTTATCTTCGGAAGGGACGCTTGAGTACATCGCACTCGGTGATAGCGCGGAGCAAGTGGTTTCCGACACCATTCAGGAGACAGAGCAGGGCGGATATCAGTTCCTGGCAATTGAACCGAATTTGGGGTATCAGCTTGTGAATGCAATTGCGACCACAATCACTCAGGTTGCCGGACTCCAGACCCAGCCACTGATTGTCTGTTCACGCTCAATTGTTCGCGCATATCTACGGCAATTTCTCGAAATCCAGTTTCCGACACCGCTGCCGATCCTTTCGCTGGAGGAAATCCCGGCAACAGTTCAATTACGTGAGGTTGGGCGTATTGAGTTGACCTAATACCAGTGAGCATTTTCCGATTAATCATTTTCCTTGACTTCTGAACTATTACACATTACGCTTATGTCTGTACGCATTCAAAAAGTCTACGGAAAAACGCCGAAAGACGCTCGCCAAAAGGCACAAAAGGAATTTGGTGACAAGATTAGTATAATCAAAATGCGTCCAGTGGCGGCAAATAAGCTTCAACCAGACAGAGGAACGACTTATGAATTAACAATCGCCGTTGATAACGAAGCGCCCACAACACGCCCCTTGATAGAACCGAATCAACGAGAATCCAATGCCAGTGCGCTACAACAAGCAATTGCACGTGTAAATACGGTGCTCACGGCGGGCACGTACAATCGGCACATGCAACCACAGCAGCAGCGGGCTCAGGACTACGAATCCCCTTACAGCAAGGCGTCCGCGCTGCCTTCGACACCAGCCGTTGAAGGGGAACGGGAAAGCGCGATTACCCCACCGGAACCGCCAGATTCAATATCAGCGCGCCCCGACACGACAGACAATCGCCACATGATGAGCTACATCGGCGGTGAACTTTCCGAGATACGTGACGTTCTACATATTCTGATGAATAGCGCCAAGATGTCAGATGCAGCGGATCTGCCGGACGAGGTTGTAGGGCTCCATCGCAAGTTCCTGAAAAACGACATTGATCCGAATTTGGCTTACGACCTGGCTGAGGCAATGCAGGAATGCTTTTCCGACGAAAGAGGGCGATCCATTCATGAGCATCTGACGTTGCTGCTCAAAAAGATCATCAAGACTTCCGGAGAAATTCAGTTTACCGCGAAGCCAACCGTGGTCGCCTTGGTCGGTCCCACAGGCGTCGGTAAAACAACAACGCTGGCAAAGCTAGCGGCACAGCATCAGTTTCAAAAGAAGGAGATTGTTCTCATCACAACAGATGATTACCGAATCGGTGCCATTGAGCAGTTGGAAACCTACGCGGGGATTTTATCGCTTCCCATCGAAGTTGCCCACGAACCGGAAGAGTTGGAAGCGCAAATTGCCAAACACGCTTCAGCCGACCTGATTTTAATCGACACGCCAGGTCGGAGCCAACTTGATGTGCCGCGCATCCGGTTGATTGAATCGTTTCTGAATGCGGCGCGTCCGACGGAAACGCATCTGCTTCTCAATATGACAACCCGTAATGAGGATATTAATAGCGTGGTGGATCGATTCGGCACCGTTGGCGTCGACCAACTCATGTTTACGAAGCTGGATGAGTCAACATGCTACGGTTCGATTCTCAATGTCAGCGCCCGAACCAAAAAGCCGATCTCCTATCTCACCACCGGACAAGATGTAGCCGAAGATATTGAACTCGCGACTCATCGCCGCATCGCCACGTTTCTACTCAGAGGATTTCAAAGGCAAAAACCAAAGTCATAGTCGGTGGATGCTTTGGCGTTGTCGCAAACAGATCAGCTCACAACAGCAAAAGTGTGGAGGAACACATCGTGCCAAACAGAGATCAGGCTTCCAACTTAAGGCGCAAGGTGCAAGCGACCGCCGTGCCCGCAGCACCGAATCGGGAGCCCAGAACGACTCCAGACGGCACCGCTGTTTCCCCTACGCCAAGGCTGCACACCATCGCTGTAACCGGTGGAAAAGGCGGGGTTGGCAAGACAAATATCGCTGTCAACCTGGCACTCACGATCGCGCAACTGGGTGGGAAAGTTGGCATATTGGATGCCGACCTGGGACTTGCAAATGTGGATATGCTATTTCGGCTAAACCCACGCTATACCCTTAAGCATGTCTTGACCGGCGAGAAGACAATCGAAGAGATCCTCCTCGAAGGGCCGCTGGGGGTCTCTGTCATTCCCGCGAGTTCCGGCATTCAAGCCCTTGCCAATCTGCCCGAATCGAACCGGAGACAACTCATCGCCAAACTGAGCCATTTGGCGCATATCCTTGATATTCTCATCATCGATACGCCCGCCGGAATTGGGGACAATGTGATGAGTTTTGTGCTTGCCGCGAACGAGGTGGTTGTCGTAACCACGCCCGATCCGCTTGCTTATACCGATGCATACGCGCTGATAAAGTTGATTTCCCAGAAAGAGAAACGACGGATCAATCTCGTGGTCAACATGGTCCGCAGCGTTGCCGAGGCGCGTGAAGTCGCTGAAATATTGGAGATGGTCACCAAGAAATTTAAGCTAAACATCAGCGAACTTTCATTTGCCAGTTACCTCCCATATGATGCCAAATTCCGACATGCCTTGAGGAAGCAAGTTCCTTTCATACTGGAATATCCGGAATCTCGCAGTGCTAAATGTCTGCTGATATTGGCAAAAAAATTGCTTTCAGTCATGACACGCAATTCTCACAGGAACGACTTCTTCGCGAATGTCGAGGCTTTCCAATCAAACCAAATGGCTGCTCAGAAGCAATCGGAGTGAGTTGACAGGGGAGGACGTTAAAAATGCGCGAGCCCAATCTTAAGCCAGGACTGAGGATTCAGATTGAAATTCTTTCCCACCCCCAACGGCACTATTTAAGCCGGATTGAAGCGCTCCATCCGAAATCGATTGCCATAATGTTCCCCGTCTCGCTGGATGATGCGGCAGTGGACATTCAAGCGGGCATGAAATGTCGCATTGCGTTTTCGATAGAAGCGGGCACGTACGCCTTCGACACAAAGATTACCAACATTCACTCTGGGGCGTCGCCGTCACTTATGGTTACACGTCCCAAAGCGTTTTACAACTGGAAGCGCCAACACTTGCGCCTCGATACAGGTGTGTGGGTTCGGTATGCGGTTGTGCCGCGCGAAGAAATGGGAGAACGTATCGATCAACCCATCCGCGCCTATACCCAAACCGTCAACATCAGCGGTGGCGGGCTTTTGATTCACCCGTCAGAATCGCTCTCAATCGGCGCGACTTTAGAACTTGAAATCGATATACCTACGGACGCAGAGCCTGTGCTGGCGATTGGCCGCGTTGCCCACATCAGCACCCACGGATACGGGGTTGAGTTCCTGTTGATTGATGATACCGATCGAGATAAGCTGGTCAGGTACATCTTCGAGAAGGAACGGCAATCACGACACACAACAAAAACATAGAACTGAGACCAAACTCCTGGAAAACCGAATTGTTTGATATGATTTGGGCGAATCCACAAAATGGCTCTGGTTTTCAGGGGATGACACAATGTTCATAAACTGGATCAGCAGAAAACTTAGCTATGCGCTTAGCGTTTGGGCGGGATGCCTCGCTATGATTATCGGTTTTCTTTCCGGGAGAACGCTTTCGGTCATCCTTACGCGTAGCGTCATTGCCTTCATCCTGTTTGGAATTTTAGGCTATGTTGCCGGTTGGATAATTCATTGGGGGGTGCGCCCCAAGCTAGGATTCATCGACGAAGAGAACGAAGAGGAAGGGGATAACGAAGATGGAGAAGCTATGGAGAGCTTATAAATTCGATAGCAACTTGCAGGCGAAAGAGGAGTTGGTCAATCAGTGTCTCCCTCTAGTTAAATCGACGGCATACCGCATGTATATGTATGCTTCACCTTCCCATGACATCGACGATCTCGCTAGCGCAGGCATCATGGGTTTGCTCGATGCCATTGATAAATTCAATCCAACCAAAGGCGCCGCTTTCAAGACTTATGCAGGTTACCGGATACGGGGTGCCATCCTGGATGAAATCCGGGCTTTGGACTGGGTGCCTCGCTCGGTTCGGGAGAAGGCGAGCGAACTGGAAGCCGTGTACGCTCGGTTGGAACAGAAAATGGGGTACGCTCCCGCACAAGTGGATGTCGCCAAAGAAATGGGAATTCCGGTTGATGAACTGCATACGATGCTAACAGATGTAAGTTGCACATCGATGTTGGCGCTCGAAGAGCTTTGTCAAGATAAGAACGATGAGGCAGCGATCCGGGATACGATTGCAGATCCAAATGCGGTCAACGTTGATGAAAAACTCACCTATGAGGAAACCAAAGATCTGCTAGCCACAGCGATTGATGCACTGCCGAAGCAGGAGAAGCTGGTTGTCACTTTATATTATCACGAAGAACTCACCATGAAAGAGGTCGGGCGGGTTCTAGACGTCAGCGAATCCAGGATTTGCCAGATTCACTCAAGTGCGATTCTGCGATTGCGTGCGCATATAAAGAAACTGCGGGAAAACTGACGTATGATTGAAGATGCTCGTGACACCCCAACGCAGATAATTGAGGGTGATTTTGATCCGGCGGCCGGTCCAACCGCTTTTCCGGGAAGGTTGGTCATCACCGGGGATGTCCCAGATCAATCTGAGATTCAAACCAACGATGGGATAGAAGTCCACGGCACCGTTGGCGCAGCCATTCTCCGCACCCACGGCGATATTGTGATTAGAGGCGGCGCATCTGGCCCCGGTTACCTCGATGCAGGACGGGATATGCGGCTAAGATTTGTTGAAAACAGCACACTCGTTTGTGGCAGACATCTGATTGTCAAGGTGAGCGCCATGCACAGCCGCCTTTCGGTTGGGCAAAAGATTCTCATTACGAGTGAGAAGGGGGTTCTGGTCGGTGGCGTTGCAAAAGCAGGCATGACAATCAGTGCGGCAAGAATTGGCTCCCCACTATACACGCGCACGGAACTGCAAGTCGGCATTCACCCTCTGCTGCGATCGGAACATAAACGGCTAACGGACCGGATTGACCAAGTTCAGCAAAACCTGGATGGCATTCAGAAAAACATCGAATATCTTGAACGTTTGGCACCCGAAAACAGTTCCGAAAGAATGGCGAAACGCATCAACAAACTTCCACTCATGCACCTTCGGGTGAAGCATCTTTCAAACGAATTGAGCAAGTGTGTCAGCCGTCATAATACCCTGCGCAAAGTGATTGATGGGCAGGCACAGCAAGGGCAAATTGATAGTATCCGGGAAGTCTTTCCAGGGGTGATCGTCGCGATTTATTGGGCGACCCTTGAACTGAGGGAACAGTTGGAAAGCGTAACTTTTTTTGAGCAAGGAGGAGAGATCTCTTGGGAGCCTTTACATTCAGTCAGTACCGACAACGACTCATTGGTGATCGAGGAGGTTTAGTCATATTTTTGGTCGCTCTGCTGTGTACTGTGGTATTTGTGCGCATCAGCTACGCGGATGGCGCAAAAATCACAGCAATGCGTATCCACCATCATGCCACAACGAAGAAAACCCGCCTGACAGTTGAGTTTAATCAGAAAGTTGCTTATGAGCAGATTCCCGGCGTGATGCTGATCGAATTCAAGCTACTGAATACAGCCTTATCCGACTTCGATTTGCCGCAAGTCCAGTCGTCGGATCCGATCCTCAAAGTGTTCACACTGACCCCATCGACACGCGATAATACCGTATCGCTCATCCTCATCCTGCACAAGCCCGCAAAGCTGGATCTGTTTTGGCTAACCGATCCGCCGGACCGTCCACGGTTTGTGATTGATCTGCGGCCAAAGATCGGTGCAGCCGCGATCGCCCAAACACCTCAGATGGAGAAAAAGCAACCGCCAGAGCAAGCGCCCCCCAAGCCGGCTGTTCAGGAATCGGTCACGCAGACGCCCGCCTCAAACGCGGAACCGGTTAAAAGCGGAGAAGAAGAGGCGTGGGCATTTGAAGGTGAAGAGGAGTTTGAATCCTTTTCGCTGGCCAAAGCAAAGCAGACTCCAGCCCCGCCTCCAGACACAACACCAACAGTGCAACCCAGCGAAGGTGAGAACCGTGGAATTCCCGTCTTAGCCCCGATTGTGCCCGAGTCACCACAGACGGCGGATACCGGTGAGGGGGCGAAAATACCAGAAGGGAACGAGCTCAAAAATGCGATGATTGTGCAAACTGATGCGCCTCGGCCCACGGTGTCAGATTCAGGCTGGAGCCCCCCGTTCTCACAGGCGAAGGATTCCTGGATGTACTTCCAGATTCTACTGGACCTGTTGCTGGTGGGTGGGCTTGTTTGGCTCTCGCTGCGTTTGCGAAGAAATAACCGCCTGTTAAGAGAGATTGCTGCTCACCCGTTTGACGCGGAGGCGCGGGTTGCATCCCAATCCGAATCGGATTTCACGGTGAATGCGGAAGATGCTGCGGATTTCGACGAGGTCTTGCAGACGGAGGTTGCGGAGCTGCCGCCGCTGGATAACTTCCGGCAGGAACCAACGCCCCAGACACAGGAACCACCTCTTGCCAGAGCAGAAGTCATTCCGACGCCAAACGCTGCCTCAGAAGCTCCATCGAGGAATTCACGCACACAGCCAATTCCGGCAAATCCAACGGTTTCAACGGAAGATATGAAACAGGCGCTGGCGCAGATTAGTTCGGAGATTGAAGAGCTTATGGACCAAGGCCCTGCGACTTCGGCTCATGAAATCGAGGTGGATGAGGAAACGGTGCTTGAAGAAGCCGACCAATCGCTCGAAGCCGTTGTTCTCCGTATGACCGAAGAAGGGATGGGCGAGTCACAGATCGCCCAACAACTCGGCTTACCCCGCGAAGAGATTGCGTTGATGTTAAGTCTCGCCAACAATCGGGATTGACAGCATTGAGAAAAAGCGGAACGATTCACCCGACAGCGGCTATCTCGCCTCCAAAGCCCTGAGCACCCGACCGTTTGGGCTGAAGGCAAAGGGATGCCATTCGTAATATTCACCGTAGGAATAGTAAGGATCTTCGTTTTTATACCAGGCGGTATCCGTGCGAATCCCCTCAAAATACTCCATCTTTAACTGCCCTCCCTTAACGCGTCCTGACACTTTGATCGGATGATTTTCCTTTCGGGCAACGACTGCGATCTGCAGCATCGATCTGATTCGCGGTTCATTTTCAAAATTGATCGTCTCGGTACATCTGACGCCATTGATAACAAGGCTCCAGTGTCCCTTATGCAAGGGCGTTGGTGGCAGGAAATCATGCCGCTGAGAAACGTCCGGAACGCCAACAATTAATATGCGCTGTCCTTCATAGCCAGTTAGCTGCTGACTCAGATTATCGGCGGTGATGGATTGATACGCCCTTCCACATCCCATCAAGCTCACAAAAAACAGGCTGAAAATCAGAACAGTCTGCATCGATTTCACTGGCTTAACCCTCCCCTATCAATGCGAGATACCCTCGGAATGTGTCTGCCTCTCGGTTGATTCTTGAAGCCCGTCTTTAGAAATTGCAGCAATGCTATCCGCTCTCGTGCAGAGAAGACAGAATCCGTATTTTCGCTAGGATAGCATATATCGGGCGATGGGTCAAGCGATAATTTCTGCATTTCGAAAAATGTGTTGACATAACTCAGAGCGCATATTAGAGTATCAGTCGTTCACAGCTCTGTGGAGGAGGGAGTGCATTGGCAAAATTTGAATATACCTATCAGCGAACCTACCGCGGCCCGCTGAAGGCAGTCATTCTCGATTGGGCAGGCACAACGATGGACTACGGCTGCTATGCCCCGGCGGTGGTGTTTGTCGAAGTTTACCGGCGTAAGGGCGTTCCAATTAGCATCGAGGAAGCACGCGGTCCGATGGGCGCGCATAAAAAGGTGCACATTCGGAAGATCTCACAGATCGAGTCTGTAGCACAACGGTGGCAGGATATCCATGCGCGTCAGCCAAACGAAGATGACGTCGAAGCGATGTTTCAGGACTTTGTGCCGCTTCAACTGGATTGTTTGGCGGACTACGCCGATCTGATTCCCGGTACGTTAGAGGCTGTAGGGGAATTTCACCGCCGAGGGCTGAAAATCGGCTCGACCACCGGCTATCTCCGTGAAATGATGGGCATCCTGGTCGGGGAAGCAAGCAGGCGCGGCTACAGGCCGGACGCGACCGTCTGTGCGAGCGATGTGCCTGCCGGTCGTCCAGAACCGTGGATGTGCCTGCAAAACGCGATGGAGTTGGGCGTCTATCCGATGGAAGCCATCGTGAAGGTGGGCGATACTTTGCCCGACATCGAGGAAGGGCTCAACGCCGACATGTGGACTATCGGTCTCGCCAAAACCGGCAATGAAATTGGACTCAATGCGCAGGAGATTGAAGCCCTACCACCAGATGTGATGGAGGCTAAACTTGCCCAAGCCTACGGACGGATGTATCAGACCGGGGCGCACTATGTGGTGGATGGTATCTGGGATGTGCCGCCAATCCTCGATGAGATTAACGAGCGGTTGAAGGCTGGTGAACGGCCGTAGTGATTGGGGTCACTTCGCTAACCACGCGCTCTCAAGTGCGAGGACGCCGCCCCATACGCTATTCATACCACGGACTTTGGGTTGACACAGAAAGCTGGCGGGCAAAAAATAAAGCGGAATCAAGGAGTCGGTCTGATTGAGTTCTAAGGCTGAGACATCACCATCCTGAGAGATTGGCATTGACAATAGGGCAAGGTCGATGGCGGTTGCTTTTGCGGAGGGCTGAAGCGCGCCGGGGTCCATCGCTTTGATGTCCACTTGCAGTCCAATCGGGGACAGATAGTCACGCTGCAGTCGCGTTGCAAGGGCGCCGCCTGTATTGTCCGGCAGTGGAGCGTACGTCAAGTTCAGCGTTTGTGCGCCATTAGCGCCGGCGTGGTTGAGGCGCCTGAGTGCCTTTACACCGTTGTAGCGGCGAGGAAGCGCGATTGATGTCATTTGGGAGGACGTTGCGCCATACTGCAACTGGAGGAGCGCATCCACATCGATGGCATACTTGAGCACGTCGTGCCAGGTCGGCGAGTTTGAGGGGTGCGGCATAACGCGAAGATATACAAGCGCCGCTGCATCTGTTTGAATCAAGAGCTCATTGAGATGCTCATGTCGCCGTCTTTCAGCTTCTGTGAAGGGGAGCGGCAAAGCGTCTAAGACCTCCGATTCAAAATCGAACAACGCTTCGCGGGCATCTGCATAGTAGCGGAAAGTCAGCGCATCCAAATACGGTCTGCCCCACACATAATTCGGGTTCGCCGCCAATCGGATCTCTGTCGGGCTGTAGGACGCCAAATGAAATGGCCCTGTGCCGGTTGGCTGCGGCTGCCCTTGTGTTGTTATCCATGCAGTCGGCGAAGTGAGCTTGACGAAAAATTCCGAATCCCCGGCTTGCAGGGAAATTTGGAGGTGGAAATCATCGAGGACGTGAATCCCTTGAATCTGCTCGACCGTGTTGCCTTGATACGCCTCCGCACCTTCGATAAGAAACAGCGGCCGGACGGAGACACGCCAACCTCCATCACGCACGGATCGCTCCCATGCCTGCTTCACATCAGTGGCGGTCACAGGTTTGCCGTTATGGAATTGTGCACCTCGCGCGATTACGAATGTCCAGATTCGATAGTCATCCGAATGCGTCCAACTTTGGGCAATCGCTGAGATAATCCGCCCAAAACGATCGCGTTTCACAAGCCCTTCATACAGATTTGACGCAACCTGTAACTCCGCAAAATTAAGATAGTTCGTCGGATCAAGTATTGTGACACGCTGAAAGATTGCATGCTGTAGCGTCCCCCCGAATCGTGGGTGTGGTGCAGATTCCGCGACGAGAGCCATCAGCCAGAGACAGATAACGCAAAAGAGTCTAGGCGTGAAATATGATGCGTGATGCGTGACGAGTACACTCATGTCTTCAACATTAAGTTGCCTCTGCCATCTCATCTATGCCGTCGATGGCTGATTACGGCGCGCTGTCCAAGCGCAGCCTGAAGGAGATGGT
>JAPUIP010000563.1 GCA_027296925.1 Candidatus Poribacteria bacterium
GCCCGAGGCCCCGGACGCATCACACCCCCGCTCCGCGATTCTCTCCGAATTGAGTGGAGAACAGTACCAAATCTATCGAGCAACACAGTCGGCGGAGAACTACTTCACGGCGGAGAATCTGGAAGGGCTAGAGCTGCCGCAGGCGAAAATCCGCGAAACTTTGACACTCCTCGCCGCCGCAGGGCTGATTTTGGAAGTTGGCTTGCCAACACCTAGCGGGAATGCTACCGTTTACACAACCGCCTATCGCGCTCTGCGAAGCCGCGATGACGCAAGGGAAGCTGACCTCAAACTGTTGCCACAGGAATCCGTATGAAGCTGCGTTACTTGCACTTACAAGACCGACCACCGCTTCAGGACATTTCGATAACCTTCGAGCAGTCCGATATACTGGAGCGGAAGTGTGCGATACACTTTGTCGTCGGTGTTAATGGCAGCGGCAAAAGCCGGTTGTTGCAAGCGTTGGCTGAAGTGTTTCTCCGGCTTGAGGCGCGTCAGTTGCCCGATTTCCCCGTCACGCTGGCTTACGAGCTGGGAAAACCCGGCGAAGCCCGCACCATCTATCTCCACAGCCCCGGCCCCGATTTTCCCGATTCAGAGGCGAGTCTGATTGAATTTGAAGGGGAACTTGAGCAGGACGTGGATTGGCAAGAGCTCGCGGAAGTGGATTGGGAGAATGACCTGCCTTACCCGCTCCGACGACATTTTACCGGCGATGATTTACCCGGTTCCGGCACAACTGTCAGTTTCCTGCCAACCGCCCTTCTCGCCTACACTTCAGGCGTAGAAGCCCCGTGGGACGAAATTTTCCATCCTCAGCCGAAAGACATCGACATAGATCCAACTGCAACTGTCGAAAGACCTGCCCGCTGGACACAGAGAGATGAAGTCACATACCAGTTTAAGTCGGCTTATGACGAGGAACGGCAGCATCACTCACAGGATGACTCCGAAGGGAGTCCACCCCTCGAAGAGCAGCGGCCAGACCTATTTGCCCCTGAAGCCGACGAGATGACGGCACTTTCGATTGGCAAGCTGGTGACAGACGCCGCGTTGAAATTGGCGGTCTGTGCGGTGGCATTGAAACAGGCTACGGAGGATTTTCGTGATATGCAAACCTGCGAAATGAGTGACGAGGCGTTTGTCGCTCGGCTCAAGTTTCCACCCTATGACAACGAAGGTCGGAATAAAGGGCTGCGCGGCATCCTGAATGAAGTAGGCTGGCTCTGGCCCTTGACGCTCAGTTTGCGGTTAGATCGGTCGTGGATTGACCATCCGCGGGTGACACGGAAAAAAGTCAAGGTGCTTTATGGTCTGGCGGCAACGGTTATCCAAGACCCGGAACCGGGCAGCGGGAGAACCCTCGTCTTTGACTTACGCAAGTCACCGCAAGGGCACATCGCCAAAGAACTCATCGAAACCATCGGTAGCGAAGAGGGCACTGCATTTGATGTGTTTGACCAATTGTACCGTTGGCAACGAATCGGACTGCTTCGAGAGATTACCCTGACATTGCGGAAGCATCAGGTAGACGATGTCCTGCAGTACGAAGCCCTCAGTGATGGAGAGCGCATGTTTCTCAGTCGCATGGCGTTGCTAATTCTATTGCGGGATAAACAGGATGCCCTGTTGCTGTTAGACGAACCGGAAAGTCACTTCAACGACTACTGGAAACGCCAAATTATCGACATCATTGATCACAATCTCCGGAACGACGCCCACAACGTGGTGATTTCGACGCATTCCAGCATCGCCCTGACCGATGCTTTCAAAGAGGAAATCGAACTGCTACAGAAACGGGACGGGGAGATTGTTGTGGGTGAAGTCAGCACACCGACCTTTGGCGCAGACCCCAGCGAAATCATGATTCAGGTATTTGACGCTCCTGACAGCATTGGCAATCGGGCTTTAGAATACCTGGATGAACAGTTAGACCGTCACTGGAGCGTGGGAGATCTGGCCGAGTTAGAACATCTCATTCGCAGTATCGGTCCCGGTTATTATCGTTCCGAACTTCGTACAATCTGGAGAAAGTTGCGTGCTACACAAGATCAGGATTCCTGAGACCTGTCGTCCCTATTTTGAATGGATTGTCGAGTTGCAACGGCGATTGCTGACAGCGATTTGTCAGGCGACCCCTGATGAGATTGAGACGGAATGGATTATCGCTCAACTCAGCGATCTGGATGCGAAATGGGTGAGGACTTTCTGTGGCCGCAAAGACAACATCAGCGGCGTAAAGCGTTCGATGATTGACCATATGTGCACTATCGCAAGTCTTCCCGTCGATGTGAAAACGAAGCTGATTGAGGAATTTGACCGCGATCGAGAGTTTCAAAAGGCTTTCGAGGGGGATACATCACACACCTATCTATCGAAGCTCACTATCCTTGAGGCAGAAGATAGTAGGATTAGACAAGCAGTACGTGGCTTTTTTGAGAGCTTCTATGATCCAAATTTCTATCCCAAGCAGGGCTACCAAATCCTACAAGTCAGTGGCAGATTGGTCCGTTTTGATAGAGATATCTTTGTTGGGAAATTCAAGGCAGCCAATCAAGGTGAAGCGGTCCGACCATTGGCTGACCTGGAAGTTTGTCCAATGTGTGACGGCAATTTAGGCAAACCGGAGGTGGATCACTTCTACCCAAAAGCGCATTATCCCCATTTATCCTGCCACTATTTAAATCTCGTTCCCATCTGTAGCAACTGTAACAGTCGAAGCTATAAAGGGGAAAAATCACCGCTAACACCCAAACCAGATCCGCCGACAGTAGATTGGTTCCATCCCTATCTACGTTCAGCGCATGATGATACCTTTGAAGTGCAGTTTGAACGGCACAATGGCCGGCATGTACCCGTCCTGTTTAATTCCCATTCGCAAATTCAAAAACGTATCGACAATCTAAACAAGTTGATTAAGCTGGAAGAAAGGTGGAGGCAGGCATTATCCGGTATCGTTAAGGCGACGATAGGCGACATCCGAAGGGTATTTCGCCGCAGAAGAAAGATTTTGGGCAAAGAGGAACTGTGTGAACAACTACAGGAATGGGCTGATAGCGCGAGCGAGGGATTCAGGTTAATCCCTCATGCGATTGTCAAAAGATATTATCTACAGAGCGCGGCGGATGGGCAACCACATACCTTTGATGAATTATGGATTTCCGCGACCGACACCGATACCCTTGGCTAGACCTCAGCAATAATCGTGCACGGCGAACCATCGATCTGTTCAACGAACAGCGGCATGACAAACACACGCTTTATCGAGCGGAGATCGAAATCCATATTCACATCCTCAAAGATTAGCACGTACCGACTACTATAATCACGATGCCCGGTTAGGATGCGGTGGGTTTCGATTGTTTCATCCCCAAATTCAGTAGAACCGATCGAGACGGAATCG